>JADQBO010000389.1 GCA_016278585.1 Desulfosporosinus sp. | reverse complement strand
AACTTCAATTAAATAACCGACTTCTTTAAAACGTGGCTTAGATGAGTTTTGGTTTAAAAGATCTACCCAATTCCGGATAGCTTCATCTGTCTTACCTAACCGATGATGCCATTTTGCTTGAAAAGAATTCCACAAATACGAACTTTGAAGAGAAGGCCTTCTTTGTTTGCTATTTGAGGCCACAGGTAGATCCATAATTTTTTGCTCCTTTACTTACTTATTTTTCCATATATACGTTCTCCTTTCGTAGGGCTTTCCCCTTCTCTTTAGTACATAAATCGAACGTCAAAAGCCTTTTTAATATGCGGTAATTCGCAATAAGGTTAATCAAAAATTACTTCTCTCGTCAGGTTTCTAACTATACCAGCTCTTATTCTTTATTTCATGTCATAATGTCATAAATAATTTTTTTGATGGTTTCTCATACCCAGGGTTTGTTTCTAACCACTTAAACAAAAACATCCTCAATCCACTTTAGATCGTGAAATGAAGACGCTTTTTGATGGTTGTAACCACATAAGATTTTGGTGACTAAGTTTTTACACAGCCCCTTTACATTCTTGGCAATATCCATAAAATTTTAAATCATGATCCAAGATTTTAAAATGATTTCGTTTGATAATGACAGCTTCAAGTGACTCCAATAAATCATCATCAAATTCTGAGACATTCCCACACCCCAAACAGATCAGGTGATGGTGGTGGTGATGTTCATCTTTTCTGCTGAATTCATATCGGCATCGCCCATCTCCAAAATCGTTTTTAAGTAAAATTCCAATTTCAGCCAATATGTCAAGAGTACGGTAAACTGTAGCCAAACCAATCTCAGGATTTTGGTGTTTTACAAGCATATATACTTCTTCAGCGCTCAAATGACTATCCACATGTTCCAGAAATGTCTGCAATATCGTCTGACGCTGAGGAGTTAACTTGTAGGAGTGATTACGTAATAACTTGCAAATACTATCGAACGTTTTTATTTCCTCCATTTCCAGCCCCCCTCCATATATTACCTATTATATGATAATGACAATCCTTTGCAAGAGGTTTTCTAGTAATTATCGATTAAATACTTCAAAAATAGCAAATTTTAAATAATCTGTTTCCTCGCTTCCTAAAAGAACTGGATGATCAATACCCGCACGCCTGAATTCTATAAGCCTTAAGACTTTATGGGCATCAGCAGCAGCCTCTTGCAGCATGTTTAAGAATCGAGGCGCGCTTAAATGGTAAGAACATGATGCTGTTACTAGGATTCCACTGTTGCGAACCAATTTCATACCTTGTAGATTAATTTCTTTATAGCCCCTTAATGCCCCTTCAATAGCTTGACGGTTCTTGGCAAACGCAGGAGGGTCTAAAATTACAACATCCCAAGTCTTATCATTCTTTACCTGTTCTCTTAAGTAATCGAAAGCATTGGCCGCTATAAATTCAGTACGATGCAGGAAACCATTAAGTAAAGCATTCCCTCTAGCCATTTCAATTGCTTTCTCGGAGATGTCTACACATGTAACCTTTTTGGCACCATAGAGACATGCGTGTAACATAAAGGAACCAGTATGCGAAAAACAATCCAATACCTCGGCACCGTCCCAAAAGGGATTTTTTATAGCCTTTCCTTTTGCATCTATAAGAAGACCATTCTCCTCCACTTTAACACCGCGCCCGGTTCCCCACCCCGTCATCATAGGCTTCAAGGCCGCTCTATTCTCTCTCTGATCAAAGAAGTAGCCTGTCTTTTGTCCCTCAGCAACATCTACCAGAATTTTTAGTCCATTTTCTAAGACCGTCACTTTTGTGTCAAAGGGTTTGTCTACAAAGCCTTCTCTCTCTTGAAGTCCTTCAAGCCTCCTTACAGGGACATCACTCCGTTCATAAATCCCACGAGGGTTAAAGATCTGTATTATTGCATTATAGACCCACTGACGGCGTACCTCTATTCCCAAGGAAAGTATTTGCACAACCAACACATCTTCATATTTATCGATAATTAACCCTGGCAAAAAATCCGCTTCACCATGGACTACCCGACAAGATGTGGCCTCGGGAACCAACCACTTTCGTCGATTCCATGCCTGCTCAATTTTCTTGAGAAATAGGTTTTCATTAATCTCATCTTGTTCTGAATAAGTTACTACTCTGATAATAAGTTGGGATTGGGAATTATAAAATCCCTGGGCTAAAAAATGTCCGACATGATTTACGATATGTATTACATCTCCGCCTTGAGGATCCCCTTCAATGGTTTCAATTTCACCGGGAAAAACCCAAGGATGCCCTTGCTCAAGTCTCTTTTTACGATTCTTTTTAAGAAACGCTTTTGGAAACGTCATTTAATTCGCCTCACTTTCCAGTCTACAATATAATATGGGATATAGACACTTCAAAATATACCGCGAAAATGAAAGAAAAGAAAGCTCTCGCTTCCTTTTCTTCTTCATTTTTTCTCTAAACTCTAATACCATCTCTGGTAAGGATACGGATATGGGGGGTAAGCATATGAAGTCTGAGAGGGTACATACCGAGGTGCTGCCGTAAAAGTACCTAAGCCGTAACCCAAGAAAAAGGGAATTAGACCAAAAAACATAGGAACAACTCCTTCCTGAATAAGAAATAGAATCTCCCTTCAGTATATGGAATAATATCCCTTTTGTTCACTATGGAAAACCCCTCGATATTCCATTGATTCAGTCATCGCTAAAGGTTCAACTATGAGAGTCTATCCCGGAGAATATCTACAATTTCATCCGCACTTCGTCCGGCAGCATTGATTACGGGCATTTTGACGGGCCATTCAGATGCTAATAAATCCGTCCCGTCCCCTTTTACGACAGCAGCCCGAACGTTCTTTAATGGTTGAACTTCTAATGGTGTCGTTTTAAATCCTGCACTATGAAGTGCCTGAATAACATTGGCGAGTCCATCTTCAACTGCAATGGTTGTATACATTTGTTCACCCTCCTCAAGCTATCTTTATCGTTCCCAAATACGTTCAACCTATCCAAGATCTTCTTACTTAAAAATTATAACTCTCTTTGAACCAAGTCTGATAATCTATCGACAAACGAGGGTTTTGTATTTGTATTCGTGGGGATGGATCTGGGAACATTGCCTCAACAGAGCAGGTAATGACACTCTGGGTTTCTACAGATATCTGAATACTGTTTTTATGCGGCGGAGTCCTCTGTAATATAATAGAATAATTCCCAGAAGGTTCTAGTCTAGCTCCCTTCAATTGCAGTTTTCTAGGCAGTTTTGACATGGGTAAAAATTCGTCGGTTTTCACTTCAAAAGGATACTTACTTTCAAAGTTAAGGCGAGTTAGGTACGGCTCCTTTATATAATGTAATTTGAATGTAATATCAAGGGTTCTGTGTGAATCTTTTGCAGCTTCCATCATGGTAGTCTCGACAGTAATGGGTGGCTTTTCATGAAGTATGGATACAAAAAGGCTCTTACCCTCTTGTCCGCTTAAGTCATTCACCACTTTGCGTGGTAGAAGTTCTTCAGAAAAAATATGTACCTTGCCATCATTACTTCCTGACCATTCTTCCTGTACTATAACTACCTGAGGATAATCCGACGTATAGCTAGGGATTAAACCAAGCAATAAAATCAAGCAAACTGTCGCTATCAAAATACCCTTTTTTGAGTAAAATATAAACCTTTTGAATAAATATGTTTTTCTTAGCACAACATGCAATATAGCTAAGAAAAAAGGAATCATTAACAAACTATAAATTCCAAAGAAAACTAAGTAATACTTATGTATTGCTTGATAATAACTAATCCACTGTTGCGAATTCAAGAGTTCATAGTGCATCCAATAAAGGAAGTAGGGGCCGATTAACGCCAAAATAAGGTTTGGAAAAAAGAACTGTAAATTTAAGCACAGTAACCAAAATACAAAAGGAAAAGCAAGATCAATCCTTATGAGCGCCAGGACTAAACTGATCCCGAACAGCAAAATTATTCCGGTAGCCCAATATAGTTGGGCATCCCTCACCATAGGTAATTTAAAGAACCAACCAGCTAGAATCACCAAAACCCCAAAAGCAAGGCCAATACGAGCCACTATAAAAAGCTCAGGGTATGCGTAGTATAATAAATCAACTTGCTTAATCCATCCCCAAAGGACTTCCCCAACTCCACTTAAGCTAACTACTATCACACTAAGCAATAGCGTAACCCCTAAAATTCCTAAAACCTTTTTCCATTCATTCTTCTGCTTATTCCTTGTTCTATAAAACTGCATTAACAGGAAACTTGTTAACAAGAAAGTACAAACTATAAATATCCGAATCCCATAACTAGGGAGAATAAAGACATTCTTACCCATCTGAAACGGTAAATATAGCTCATCCCATTCGTTAGGCCCCATAGTCTCCATCTTTACATTCGTTAATAAACGATGAGAAAAATCCCCTACTTTCTGAACTTCTTCCAGTGATACACGTTCAAGACTATCTTCCGGTCGATGAAAATAACCCTCAGGCCGACCGTAAATACCAAGTCCAAGAGCCGGAATACCCTGATCTAAGAAAGGACTGTAGTCGCTTGTACCCCCATGAGAACTCTCACGGGTCATTACCATGAAATCGCGACTAAGATGGAAGGGAATACGACTTTCAGCTGCCAAAGCAGTTACTTGTTTAATTAACTCTGGAGGAGTAGATCTTTTTCCTGCTACATCAATTTCCATGGAACTACCAACCATATCTACATTGAGCATCCAACGAACAGCTGATAAATCCGCTTGAGAGGTGTAAAATTGTGATCCGACCAGCCCATATTCTTCTGCTCCGAAGAATATAAGTTGATAGGTGTCTTCGTGGGGCTCCTTACTAAGAATTCTGGCAAGCTCCAATAAAACACCTACACCCGAAGCATTGTCTACCGCCCCAGGGGCATTGAACGTTGCAGTATCATAATGAGCAGCTATGATGATTGTATCTGGACGTGTTCCTGGTAACTCAGCTATAATATTCTGGCTATTAATTAACTCCACTTGTTGTACCTTTTGTGAGACAGAAGCTTGTCGAACGACAACTTTACTAAAGGGTTGGTCCCGTACCTTCCAACCATTTTGCCTTAGTACATAATCAATATACTGAGCAGCCTTCAACTCTGACTTACTTCCTGCCGGTCGTGGTCCAATTATTTGAACGAGATACTTGACATGTTCATAGGCCTTTTCCGCTGAAAATCCTGACTTTGAATGATTGAGAACCGTAGCAGGATCCGCCCCTGTTGAAACAAACCACGCACTTGTGAATAAGCCTAAAATAGCTATTATAATAATCTTAGTAATCTTAGAACTCTTCATAGTTTATGCCCCTTCAAAGTTCAAAACTCACTTTGCCAATTCTTATGAAAAACTTCTTAGGGTTATGCCTCACAATTGTTTTATCCTCTAAGAGGTATATGGTATAATGTTAATACTATATTTACTTGGGAGAAGTATGCACATGCCAAAACGTAATTTTTCGATTTTTATTCTGCTGTTAATCAGCTTGTTTTTCCTAAGCGGTTGCATTAAAATTCCTGAACTTTTTCCCGAAGAAATCCCAGTATCTAACCTACCGGCTGAAGCACTGTTTATTGACAAAGAGGCCATTTATAATCAAACCTTAACCCTTATTGAATCCGCACAAACTTCAATCTACATTGAACAAGCAGTGTTTAATGACCCTTATCTTATTCAACTTCTTATTACTAAATCCCGTTCAGGTGTTGATGTTCGTGTACTCTTAGACCAATGGCAAAAAGCAAATCGTATAACTCTCGATACATTGAAAAGTCAAAATGTCTCTGTTCAGTTTTATCCGGCACAAAAAGGACAAATCAATCATACTAAATACTTGATTGTTGACCAAAAACGAGCCCTTATTTATGGTCCCCCTTGGACAGAGAATGGATTTCTAGCCCACGATCTTGCGGTAGAGTTATCTGGGAAATCCGCTTGGAAAGCTGCTACTATATTCTCAAAGGACTGGGAATTTACCACAACTTTTCCATTGACCGTCTCAAAAACATCCCCTTTACCAGAAGATTATATTATCTTAGCTACTAATGCCAATGTTAAACAGCAGCTTTTAGATCGAATATCGTCCAGTACAAAATCTATATGGATAGAAACCACGGAAATTACAGAACCTGATTTGATCCAAGCCCTAATTGAGGCGGCAGAAGAAGGTCGTGATATTCGCCTTATTCTTGATCAATCAGTGATCACAAAAACACCAGTTACTCTTGAAACGTTGTCAACTAATGGTATTCAAATTCGCTTTTACCCGAACCAACCGCCACTTGGGATGAACTTGGCAATAGTTGATAATGCGTCTTTTATTTTAAGTAGTTCAGGTTGGACTAGGTATTCATTTGTTGCGAACCATGAATTCTCGATTACAGTTCCTTCTCCTACTGCCTCAAACAAATTAGCTGAGATGTTTACCCAAGATTGGGAAAAAAGTATAAATAAGGATGCCGCGGATGCTGAGATCAACAAGCAGTAAGCTGTGGTAACCTTAAAAACCAGGACTATCATTGAATCGTAAAGGGACAGGTGCCTCGGCACCTGTCCCTTTATAAGTACAA
>JADQBO010000274.1 GCA_016278585.1 Desulfosporosinus sp. | reverse complement strand
AACGATGTTCGAAACGTGGTTGTTCCCATGGAGGCAGCAAAAAAGGCGGGGGCACATGTTCAGGCGTCTGTTGTTTATACGATTAGCCCGGTTCATACAACAAAACATTATCTGGAAACAGCTACAGCACTGGCTGAACTTGGTGCAGATTCCCTTTGTATCAAAGATATGGCAGGATTGCTTACTCCAATTAAAGCCTATGAATTAATTTCATTGTTGAAAAAAGAGTTAGGGATTATGATTCATTTGCATAGCCATTATATTGGTGGAATGGCTGTGGGGACTTATTTAAAGGCAGCTGAAGCAGGGGCAGATGTGGTAGACACCGCTAGTGTTCCATTGGCCTTTGGTGCAAGTCAACCTCCTGTCGAAACAGTCGTTCGGGCGTTTCAAGAAACCGACTTTGATTCGGGCATAAGTCTACGTAAACTATTCCATATCGCTAAGTATTTTGAAGCATTACGGAAAAGCCGTGGTTTCGAACGGGGTATCACTCGAATCTCGGATATGAGAGTCTTTGAACATCAAGTTCCTGGTGGGATGATCTCCAATCTAGTATCTCAACTGGAAGAACAAGGTGCATTAGGACGTATACAGGAAGTCTTAGAGGAGATTCCTAAGGTGCGCGCAGAATTAGGATATCCGCCGTTGGTAACGCCTACTAGTCAAATCGTAGGAACACAAGCAGTATTAAATGTCCTAAGTAGGGCAAGATATAAATTAGTCCCAGGGGAAGTAAAGGCCTATGTAAGAGGGTTATATGGTCATCCGCCGGCTCCTATAAACTCTGAAATACAAACGAAAATTATTGGAGATGAAGTACCTTTATCTGTACGTCCAGCAGATATGTTAGAACCTGGACTGGAAAAGGCAAAACAGGATAGCGCGGAGTTAGCTCAATCTGCTGAAGATGTGGTAAGCTATGCTCTTTTCCCTCAAATAGCCAAGAAGTTTTTTGAGGATCGAAAGCTTGGAACTATATCAAGAGAGGCAACCAAAGTAGAGGAAACAAAGGACACAAAGGATTCAAAGAATACACCTAAGACATTGTTATCAAAGGAGGATTCAAACTTGAATTTACAAGAAATCAAAGAATTAATACAGATTATAGATGAGACAGAAATTAGTGAATTAAGTCTTGAAAGCGATGGAGTAAAAATAGCTATTCGCAAAGGGTCGAATTCAGTTTCAGGAGTACCAGTTACCGCAGTAGCTCGCCGTGAGGAGAGCGTCTTGGTTAGCGCTGACAAGCCAGTTCAATCAGTTCCTAGTGTTGAAACTGCAAGCAAAGCCTCGGAACCTATTGTCAATGCGAATACAGAAATGATTACATCTCCCATGGTTGGGACGTTCTACAGCTCACAGTCCCCTGAGGCAGCTGCTTACGTAAAAGTGGGACAGCAAATTGAAGTGGGTAAAACTGTTTGTATTGTTGAGGCTATGAAACTCATGAATGAAATTGAGTCAGAGGTTAACGGAAAAGTTATTCAGATTCTTGTTGAGAACGGGCAGCCTGTTGAATATGGACAACCATTGTTCGTTATTGAAAAATAAGGAGAAAAAGAGCATGTTTAAGAAAGTCCTGATCGCGAATCGCGGGGAAATTGCCTTGCGTATCATTCGAGCGTGTCGCGAGCTTGATATTGAGACTGTCGCTGTTTTTTCTGAGGGGGATCGAGAAGCATTGCACGTCAAGGCGGCGGACGAAGCAGTCTGTATTGGCCCAGTGGCAAGTACAAGAAGTTATCTTAATATCCCTAACATCATAAGTGCAGCAGAATTAACCGGTGTTGACGCCATTCATCCCGGATACGGTTTTTTATCCGAAAATGCCCGATTCGCGGAGATATGTGAATCCTGTAATATCTCATTCATTGGTCCATCCCCTAAAGTTATTGAAACTATGGGAGATAAAGCCATGGCTCGGAAAACAATGATTGAGAGTGGGGTTCCAGTGGTCCCTGGTTCTAAAGATGTTATCACAGACGAAAAAACGGCTGGGATCGTTGCCCAAGAAATTGGCTATCCCGTATTAATCAAAGCTTCAGCAGGTGGTGGAGGCAAAGGAATGAGGGTTGCTCAGAATGCTAAAGAATTGAGCAAGTCCATTAAGGCTGCCCAAAGCGAAGCACAGGCTTCGTTTGGCAACTCTGAGGTTTACCTAGAGAAATACGTCGAAGAGCCGAGACATATTGAGTTTCAAATATTAGCAGATAACTATGGCAATGTAGTCCATCTAGGAGAACGAGACTGTTCCTTACAACGTCGTCATCAAAAATTACTTGAAGAATCCCCATCAAGTGCCATTAATCCAGAGTTAAGAGAAAAAATGGGCGCAGTTGCTGTTCAAGCAGCTAAGTCTTGCAACTATTCAAATGCGGGAACGATTGAGTTTTTGTTAGATCGTCACGGGGATTTTTATTTTATTGAAATGAACACCCGTATACAGGTTGAACATCCTGTAACAGAGCTGGTAACCGGGATTGACTTGGTCAAAGAACAAATTCGTTTAGCAGCAGGAGAACCGCTGGGATATACTCAAGAAGATATTCTACTCCGAGGTTGGTCAATAGAATGCAGAATCAACGCGGAAGATCCTGATAAGAACTTTATGCCTTCACCAGGGACGATTGAGATCTACCATGTTCCTGGTGGACCAGGAGTAAGAGTTGATAGCGCGGTCTACCAAGGGTATAAGGTTCCACCATATTACGACTCCATGGTTGGGAAATTGATTGTTTGGGGTATTACTAGGCAAGAGGCTATTGCTCGTATGAAGCGAGCCCTCGAGGAATTTGTTATTGAAGGGATTCATACAACAATCCCATTTCACTTAAAAGTATTAGACAATGCTTTCTATCAACGTGGAGAAGTATATACTAACTTTATCCAACGACGTATCTCAGGGGAGTAAAATTCGTGGTTCGAGATATGATAGTTGAAATTTGGAACGACAGCAACCTACGACGACGAAACAATCACGATCGATCGAATTTAGACTTTGCTAGATCAGCCTTAATTTGGTATAATAGCAACGTTATTAAGACTTACTATAGATGGAGTTAATACTCCATCTATAGTTTAGTTAACTTATGAAACGTGCGATATATGTTACAATGTGCGAAGTTCAATAGTCGAACCAGAACACCGAACATCGAACTTCGAATTAGGAGGGGTGAATGACATGGAAAGTTTAGAAACAGAAAATTCCCTTGGGTCTATTCGAATTGCAGATGAAGTTGTGGAAGTTATTGCCGGATTAGCTGCTTCCGAAGTGGAGGGTGTTGTTGGCATGAGTGGGGGTCTAGTTGGAGATCTTGCCCACATGTTAGGGAGAAATAAAAACCTCTCCAAAGGAGTTAAAGTTGAAGTTGGCGAACATGAGGTCGCCGTAGACTTATTTATTGTAGTGGATTATGGTGTATCAATACCAGACGTGGCTTTTAGTGTACAGGAAGCTGTTAAAGAAGCCATTGAAAGTATGACGGGTCTCAAAGTTGTAGAAGCTAATGTTCACGTTCAGGGGGTAAACTTTAAACCATTACCGGAACCCAAAGAAGAAGACTTCCGTCTAAAGTAAAGAAGGCCCCCCCTGGAAATGCCAGGGGGGGTTTCTGAAAGAAGGGACGACGATGCTGGCTTATATTTTAGGATTCCTACTAATTCTGGGGGCACTCTGGATATTGGCCATAGCCACAGGATGGGGGCTTCCTTATTTTTTAATAGCTCAAGGACTTAACTGGTTAAGGGCGAACCCTTGGGAAAGTCTTGTTGTGGCTGGGGCTTTGCTCTTGCTAGGATTACTCTTGTTTATCCGACCCCGTGCCAGTGCGGACCATTCCTTTCGAACCTCATCAAAAGGTGGGGAAGTTCGAATTTCTCAGGATGCTTTGCAGGAGATTATTGCTCGCAGTGCTAAATCGTTGCCGGGCGTGTTGCAAGTAAGATCAACCCTTAAACAGCGTGAAACTGGCCTTGAGATTATAGTACTATGTCAATTTGAACAGGGTGTCTTGATATCTCAAATATCTGAAGAAATTCTGACGAAGGTTAAAGAAGATATTGAACTCTATACTGGAATTATTGTGGCAGAGGTGAAAGTGCTGGTGCGTCGCTTAGAAAAGGTCCGCTCGGTACGAGTCCGATGAGTGGGTTCTGGGCAAAGGTTGGAGCAAAGATTTCACAGTTTTTATATTGGACACTGGAGAGTCATCCGGGCAAACTCTTTGGAACATCAATAGGATTTTTGCTAGGGTTACTGATGGTGACTCTTGGTTTTTGGCGAACCTTGGTATTGGCCTTATTTGCCGTGTTAGGTTTTGTTTTAGGAAAACGCCAAGATGATCATAAAGACATTTCAACATGGTTTGAGAAGCATTTTAACAAGTTCTAGAGGGCTTAATTTAAATTTATAATGTAACTTAGGGAGGAATTTTCTTGAGTCGAAGATTAGCCCGTGAAACGGCATTGCAAGTTCTTTTTCAAAGGGACCTGACGAAAGAACCGTTGAATACCATATCAGAAGTTCAACGTTGGGCCGCGGAATTTGTGGTGCCTGAGTCTAGTAGGGACTTTGCCCAAGAACTTGTCGATGGTACAATAGCCCATCAGGAGGATATTGATCGAACGATCGCTTCGTATGCCCAAGACTGGACTATAAGTCGTATGGCGAATGTCGATCGAAATGTGATTCGTTTAGCAACGTATGAGATTCTTTACCGTCCGGATATTCCAGGTCGAGTAAGTCTTAATGAAGCTATTGAGTTAGCTAAGCGTTTCGGCGGAGAAGAATCTGCAAAGTTTGTTAATGGTATCTTAGATCGAATTGTGGATAATGCTATGAAGGCGGAACGTAAAGGACAAATTGATACCTAACTAATAAAAATGCAGCTTAGATTCGACTTATTCACTATAGATTGAATCATCTGTATTTTTAGAATAGTATGATAATGATAAAATGCTAAAACCGTTTTAGATTTACTTTAAATAGTTAATTTTCTAGGATATAATAAAATTATTACTGGCAACTATGAAGGATTATGAATAATTATCTCGAATACATTAATAACATTAATAACTTTAATAACATTAATAACTATATTGAGGAGGAGACAAATGTACCACGTGGTTAAAAAAAGAATATTGGCAACTGGTATTGCTTTATTGGAAGTCAATGCACCTGCCGTGGCTGCGAAAGTAGAGCCAGGGCAATTTGTAATTGTCCGCATTGATGAGCTAAGTGAGCGTATTCCGCTGACTGTTATGGATTTTGATCGAGAAAAAGGTACGATTACCATTGTTATACAAGATGTTGGATATTCATCCGCCATCATTACCCGCATGAATGAAGGGGACGAATTTCAGGATTTCGTGGGTCCTTTAGGAGTTGCTTCTGAAGTTGAGAATTATGGGACTGTTGTTTGTATCGGTGGAGGATTAGGGATTGCTCCTATATACCCGATTGCCCGGGCTTTGAAAGAAGCAGGTAATCACGTGATATCCGTCTTGGGTTCGAGGAGCGCAGATCTTCTGATTCTGGAAGAGGAAATGCGTGCCGTGAGTAGCGAAGTTGTGGTCGCCACAAACGATGGAAGCCAGGGAGTAAAAGGGTTCGTAACAGACGGACTTGCCGAGGTTTTAGCTCAAGGACATCAGATTAAAGCAATTTGGGCGATTGGCCCAATGATCATGATGAAAGCTGTTGTGGACTATACCAGGCCTTTAGGTATTAAAACAATCGTTAGCATGAATCCAATTATGGTTGACGGGACAGGAATGTGCGGTGCTTGCCGGATTAGTGTCGGCAATGAGACAAAATTTGCCTGTGTTGATGGACCGGAGTTTGATGGACATTTGGTTGATTTTGATTTAGCCATGAAACGTCTGGCTTATTTTAAAGATGAAGAAAACCGAGCGAAGGCACGGCTGGAATGCGACCATGAAGGAGGGCATCACTAATGACAGAGAACGTTAAAAGTACAAAAAAAGTAAAAGTTCCTCGCCATGATATGCCTTGCCAGGACCCTCAGGTAAGAGCGCATAACTTTGAAGAGGTGGCTTTAGGTTACTCACAAGAAACAGCCATAGAAGAAGCTAAGCGTTGTTTACAATGTAAAAATCCTAAATGCATTGCTGGCTGTCCTGTGTCAGTTCTCATTCCAGATTTTATCAAACAGATTGCCGAAGGAGATTTTCACGAAGCAGCTAAAGTTTTAAAAGTAAAAAATTCTCTCCCTGCTGTGTGTGGTCGGGTTTGCCCTCAAGAATCCCAATGTGAAAGCAAATGTATACTAGGGATCAAGGGAGAGTCAGTAGCTATTGGTCGTCTGGAACGCTTTGCTGCAGACTTTGGTATGCAAGCTGAAAAATCAACCTTTGAAAAACCTGAACCAAGCGGTAAGCGTGTCGCCATTATCGGAGCTGGACCTGCTGGTTTAGCATGTGCTGGGGACTTAGCAAAAGCCGGACATGCTGTAACAATTTTTGAAGCTTTGCACGTTGCTGGGGGTGTATTGATGTACGGAATCCCACAGTTTCGTTTGCCTAAGGAAATTGTCCAAACAGAAATCGATAACCTTAAAGAAATGGGTGTTGAAATCCTTACCAATCAAGTGGTTGGTAAAAT
>JADQBO010000045.1 GCA_016278585.1 Desulfosporosinus sp. | reverse complement strand
TTTAGGTATGGCGCGCTATATTATTGATCAAAACTTAGTCGACTGGGATTATGCCCAGGCCAATAGTCTAGGCTTTGATGAATGGGTCGACTATATCAAAAAGGAGATCACTCTCGACTGGGCTTCTGAAAAGACAGGAGTGCCTAAAGACATCATTATGGAACTTGCCCGCGAATACGCAACAGCGAAACCAGCTAGTATGTGGGTTGGTTATGGAATGCAACGTCACACTAACGGAGGGCAAAACGTACGTATCATCGATGCTCTCGGAGTCATGACCGGCAATGTTGGTAAATCTGGTGGGGGAGTTAACTACGGGCACTTAGAAACATGGGGCTTCAACTATAATGCCATGGTCAACTCTGCGCCAAAGGGGTCTAAAGGGTTTATCGGCCCAGATGGCAAAGAAGGGGATCGTGCCATCAACATGAACAACTTTGCCCACGATGTCTCCGCCCAAAGTGACCCTCCAGTAAAAATGCTCTGGCTTGCCTGCCGGAATCCTGGAGCCCAAGATCCGGACACTAACGCCATCGAAAAAATGTTCTCCTCCATGGAATTTGTCGTTACCGTGGACTCGTTTTTTAATAAAACTGTTGAAATGTCCGATATAGTATTGCCTGCAACAACCCATTTTGAAGACTGGGATGTTATGGCCAGTTATTGGCACTATTGGATTGGTATTAATCAACGTGCTATTAACCCTATGTATGAATCGAAGAGTGATGTTGAAATCGCCATAGAACTTTCTAGAAAAATGAATGCCTTGGAACCTGGTTCTTGTACCTTCCCCACATCCGGTACACCAGAGGAATGGTTAGCTAAAGAATTTAACCCTGGAATACACCAGATGCTTGGCATTAAAGACTATAAAGAACTTATTGATGGGCCTCGCAAAGCAAATATGCCTTCCGCTTCCTGGTCCGACGGAAAATTCCGAACCCCTTCTAAGAAAATAGAAATTCATTGCGAACTCGCCGAGAAGAATGGACTACCAGCCCTTCCCATCTGGGTTGAAGAAATGAAGGCCCCCGAGAAATTTCCGATTCGATTTATGACACCTCATCCGCAGCATGCCTTGCATTCACAATTTCAGAATCTAGATTGGATGATGACCACGAACCCCGAGCCCAAGGTAGAGATTCACCCTGTTCTAGCTACTAAATACGGTATCTCTGAAGGCTCTATGGTTAAAATCTACAATGACCTGGGTTCAATTACCGTCAAAGCCCATCTAACCCGGACGACCTCCCCTAATGTCATTGTAGCCTATGAGGCTTGGTATAAAAACTCTATCTTTAATGTTAATTACACCTTAAAAGCCATCCCCAGTGATATGGGAAAACAAGCGACTGGCAACGATGGGTTAGCCTTTCACGATAATTTTGTAATGATTGAAAAAGCATAAGGAGGAATCCCTTTGAATAAACAGCTTGGCTTTTTACACAACTCAGAGAAATGTGTGGGCTGTCGGGGGTGTGAAATAGCTTGCAAAAATGAGTATCAAATTGACGCAACTCCCGAGTGGCGTAAGGTTTTTCAACTCCATGAAGACGAATTTTCACTTCCTACCCGAATGTTTTTCTCGATGGCCTGTAACCACTGCGCACATCCAGAATGTCTCCGAGTCTGTCCGGTAAAGGCCTACACTAAACGTGACGATGGTATTGTAATCCATGATCCTAATCGATGCATTGGCTGTCGCTTATGTACTATGGCCTGTCCGTATGATCGTCCTCAAATTAACCCTGCAAAAAAGAAAGTGGAGAAATGCAATTTATGTTACCAGCGAATTGACAACGGAGAACAACCGGCTTGTGTCGCCGCCTGCATTCCGGAAGCCCTAGCACTCGTGGAAATCAATGATACCCTCGACCAAAAAACCGGTATGCTCAAAACTTTACCTGGGCTACCCAGCCCGAAACTTACAACGCCGTCGATTCGTTTCATCGGACCGAAACAAGGCAAACAAATTAGGAGGGATTAACCTATGGGAGACTGGGAATGGCCCTTAATTCTTTTTACCGTTCTTGGACAAATCGCGATTGGGATAATCGTTATGTTCTGGTGGCTTGATCGTGATGGTGATCAATTTGATAGGCAATTGTTCAAACAGGGAATTTATGTTTCTGGAGGCCTATTAGTAATCGCTCTATTGGCATCACTTTTTCATCTGGGTCATCCAGCGGCAGCCTACCGCGCCTTAACCCACCTCGGCTCCTCATGGCTAAGTAGAGAAATCCTCTTATTCCTCCTTACGTTCTTGGCCTGGATCTACCTTTTTTGGAAGTCTAAACAACAAACGGGTAGCCGTGCCCTCGGATTAGGTATTACTTCTGTATTAGGCCTTTTGGGCATTGCCAGCAGCGCCATGATTTATGTTCTACCCAGAGTTCCTGCTTGGAATAATGTTGCCCCCGTGCTTTTCTTTCTACTCACCACGGGATTGCTAGGAGCTCTCTGCACTCTGGTATTAGGGAGGAAATTGCTTCGAACCACTCAAAAAAAGTTTCTTCTTCAATTGTCCTTAGGTTTGACGATCGCCAGCCTACTCCTCTATATAATTTATGGTTCTATGCTAAGTGCAAGCATGGAAGGCACAGCCACCTTAAACTTTCTTTTAAGCAGCCCTCTATTTTGGGTCCGTGCTCTTTTGGGTTGGTTTGCCCCACTCCTTCTTCTGATTAGCATTCTTAGAAATTCTCAAGTCGATAAAACGAATCTTATCTTAACCGTTACTATACTAGCAGGTTTAGGAGAAGTCTTAGGTCGAGCACTTTTCTACCTTAGTGCAACAGGCATTCAGATCACCGCTTTGTTCTAAATGATATTCCCCCACATTGAAAGCCCTGAACGTTTACAAGACAAACGCTCAGGGCTCTTTATTTCACAGATGGGAAACTTGACTCCTTTATACATATTTAAAGGTTTTTCGGTAAACTTTAACGAATAATTCCCCAATGACATTCTAGATAGGGAGGGTAAGCAAATGGAATTCCATCACAATATTTGCCCTCGTAACTGCTATGATACCTGTAGCATTATTAGCACTACTCACAAGGGAGTCCTTATCTCTGTTGAAGGCGACCCCCAGCACGAATACACCTCAGGTAAACTTTGTCCGAAGGCTCTTGATGAAGTGAAAAAGGTTTACAGTTCTCAGCGAATCCGTTACCCCATGCGCCAACGAAGTCGTTACAGTGGTTTTTGGGAACGGATTTCATGGGATGAGGCATTAACCGTTATCGCAAAGAAAATTCTTGACCTAAAAGATCAGTACGGAACCTCTTTACCCCTCGCCCTAAATAAGTACTCAGGGAATTTTGGCATCTTACACAATGCCATGGAAGGCCTCTTCACTGGCATCGGCGCAACTACGAGAGCGATCGGGTCGCCATGTTGGTCAGCAGGGGTCGAAGCTCAAACCCTAGATTTCGGGACATTCTTTTGTTCAGATCCACTAGATATGGCAAAAGCCAAGCTAATATGGCTCTGGGGAGTAAACCCAGCCTGGACAGCGGTTCACCAAATGCCGATTATTTTTGACGCCATCAATCAGGGCGCAAAGGTGATTTGTTTCGATACACACTTTAGTGCTACGGCTGCCCGATCTCATCACTATATTCAGGTTCGCCCAGGAACAGATGGACTTCTAGCTCTAGGGTTTTCTAAGGTTCTTCTAGAAGAAAACCTTATAGATTCGAATCTGGAGTCCTATACATTCGGGCACAAAGAATTCATCGACTATCTCGAAACAGAAATTTCCCTTGATCATTGTTCAGAAATTACGGGAGTTCCTATTTCGACCATTCGCGAACTTGCCGTGGAATATAGTCAAATACATCCAGCCTGTATATGGGCAGGTTTTGGCTTACAACGTTATACCAACGGGGGGCAAACCCTGCGTGCTATCGATGCCCTAGGGGCACTTGCCGGCCACCTTGGTGAACAAGGAGGGGGCGTTCAATACGCTCAATTCGAAACCTGGCGGTTTTCAGGGGCCCTACAGAATCCATCCCATCCGATAACACAAACAAATCGGCTCGTAAATATTAACCGATTTTCCGAGGAAGTTCTCAGCTATACCGACCCCCCTGTTAAAATGCTCTGGATATCCGGGAGAAACCCTTTATCCCAGGATGGTAATCTCCACCAATGGAAAAAATTGATCCACCAACTGGATCTGATCGTCGTAAGCGACCTCTTTCATTCCAAATCCTCCGAAGCAGCTGATCTTTTTCTTCCCATAACGACACATTACGAGCATTGGGATTTAAATGCAGGTTATTGGCATTATTGGGTTGGGGTCAACGAACCTGCAATTTCTCCAGTTGGTGAATGTCGCTCTGACTTACAGATTGCTTGGGATGTTTCTTCCTATTTAAATAAACTTATACCCGGAAGCTGTACGTTTCCTACATCGGGTAATGAGAAAGAAACCCTCTTACGTGAACTCGGTCCTCAGATGTTAGAAATTCTAAGTTTAAAAACACCAGCAGATATATTAAAGGGCCCGGTGCGAGCAAAGTTTTCTCGTACAGCTTGGCAAAATCGAGTTTTTCGAACTCCCTCCGGGCGTTATGAATTTTTCTCCGCCCAAGCTGCTAAAGCCCAACTTCCGCCCCTCCCTGTCTTTATTCCCCCTCTAAATCCTTCATCCGATACCCCTCTACGTCTTTTGACTCCACATCACTACTCTACAATTAACTCCCAAGTTTATAGTTTAGAAGCTCCTATGACTGATTTCATCCTGCATCTCTCTCCAAAACTAGCTCAGCGTTGTAATTTAGGAGCCGGAGACCGGGCTCAGGTTTGGAACGAATTGGGGGTCTTGGATGTAATTATCCAACCTGAATTCGGAATTCCTACAGATGTGGTGATTATTTTTCAGGGAGGGAGCCGAACAAATTCTCCGCTTAATCGCTTGGTTGGAACGCCCTTAACCGATATGGGACAGCTTAATCTCGGAGCCCCGGGGTTTGCTTTAAATGAAACTTTTGTAAACTTAAGAAAACTGTAAGAACAATCGGAGTGTGCAAGGTTATGGTCAAACAAATAGGTTTCTTGCTTGATACAAATTATTGTCTTGGCTGCCAAGCATGCGCCAAAGCCTGCCGTAATTTGAATCAACTTACTTCTCCTTCTGGATATCGACGGGTCAGAAAGGTGGAGAAACTATCTACAGACACTATACAACAATTTCATCTCTCCACAGCTTGTAATCATTGCGGTAATCCCGAGTGTCTGCGAGTTTGCCCATCTGGGGCCTATTCAAAACGCCGGGATGGTATTGTATTGCATCTTTCCGAAAAATGTATAGGCTGTAAATCCTGTATCTCCTCTTGTCCCTTTGGCGCTCCCCAACTCAATCCCCATACCAACAAAGCGACTAAATGCCAACTCTGCTTCGAACGGCTAGACCACGGAATGCAGCCTTACTGTGTTCAAGCCTGTCTTACAGGCGCTCTGCAGCTTAAGGAATTACAACACATTCCTCAGAACCAGCTATTACGGCTGACTGCCTCGGTTCCTAGCCTCCGACTAACACGCCCATCTGTTTTCTACAAACCGCCGAGAGTAACTAGAATATAGGAAACTTTGACTTCAAAAGTCACGGCTGGTGAGTCATGGTCAGGGAGCCCTTAATGGAATTGCCATCCAAAACGAACTTTATACTTAGAATGAAAAAAAAGACCAGTAAATTTTGTAATAAATTACAGATTTACTGGTCCTCTTTTGTTTATTTTTACAAAACGAGTGCATTTGCTTTTCGGGCCCAAGCCCTCCATTATGCCCCCTCATCCTTTATCCTTGCTGTCGAACAAATGGTTTCTTCTATATCCTTTAGGGGTCATTTTCATTTGCTGTACAAAGACACGATTAAAATAGGAGGGATCTGAAAAACCACATTCACTAGAAATGCGATAGGCGGGATAATCTGTCGTCTCTAATAATTTGCAGGCATACTCAATCTTTAATTTATTCAAATAATCTATATAGGTAACCCCTACCTCTTTTTTAAAGATACGACTAAAATATTGAGGATTCATAAATACCTTGGCAGCAACCAGTTGCAAGGGTAATTTTTGCTTAAAATTATCCTGAATATAGTTTAGCGACTTCTCAATAAAATAGACCTGGTTGATTTCTTCTTCCTCAACAATTTCTTTTTCGTCAGGTAGCTGTCTTGGAGCTATGGTAGCTAACAGCTTATGGAATACCTGTTTAAAAACGGAGGGTTTTATGGGTTTCAGCAAGTATTCTTGAACGCGAAGGCGAATGGCTGTTTGGGCATAGGTGAAGTCAGAACAGGCGGAAAGAATTAGGACACTGGCCTGGGGAAGAAATTTTCTTATCTCCTCAAGGGCCTGTAACCCATCCATTTCAGGAATTAGTATATCCATCACTATGATGTCAGGTCGATGTTGCTTGGCGAGTTTAATAGCCTGAATTCCACTTTCACAAGTGATTAATTTATCTTTAGAGGTAAGTACTTCGGTTACAATAGATTTGAGAAACTCCAATTCGAGTAATTCATCTTCCACAATTAAAACTACACTCATCCTGATCGCCTCACATTGGGTTTAGTGGGAATCGAGATGGTGACAGTACTTCCACTATAGTCAGATTTCGCAATTTTTAATCCATAATTTTCTCCAAAATATCGTTTTAAACGTTTGTCCGTACTGCG
>JADQBO010000139.1 GCA_016278585.1 Desulfosporosinus sp. | reverse complement strand
CCGGGACAATGCAATGTTTCTAGTTTTTAACATTCTCACCCTTTGGGATATCCAATGTATGATTGCTCTAGAATCATGGAAAGAAAGGTCAGGGCGTTCTCTTGGTCAGTGGCTAGATACAATAGCTGAATTGGAGGCTCTATCTAGCCTAGCAATTATTCACTTTGATCATCGGGAATGGGGTTTCCCAGAGATTATCGCTGAAAATCCGGGGATTGTTGCGGTCAATATGGGGCACCCGCTTTTGAGGGAATCAGTTCGCAATAATTTATCCTTTGAGAAACAATCGGGGATTTTGTTAATTACAGGTTCAAATATGTCGGGCAAAAGTACCTTGCTTCGGACAATGGGCATCAACCTTGTTTTAGCCTATGCAGGGGCTCCTGTGTATGCCAAACAGTTTAGCTGCTCGATGTTTCAGATTTATACTTGTATGAGAGTTAGCGATAATCTAGGTGAGAATATCTCTTCCTTTTATGCAGAATTGTTAAGAATAAAACAGATTGTCAGCGCATCTAAGGCTCATGAAAATATCTTCTTTCTTTTAGACGAGATTTTCAAAGGAACAAACTCCCAAGACCGTCACGCCGGAGCCAAGGTCTTAATTCAGCAGCTAAGCAAGGTAGGGGCGATGGGAATGGTTTCAACTCATGACTTGGAACTAGGAGACCTGGAGGGCGAAAGCGGTCGGAGAATTCGTAACTATCATTTTCGAGAGTACTATAAAAAAGACGAAATCCATTTTGATTATTTATTAAGACCAGGGATCTCAACGACTCGTAATGCGATGTATCTGATTAAAATGGCGGGTATTGATGTGGAGGAAGGGGGGAGATAGGTTGTGATTCTAGTAAGTGCTTGTTTGCTGGGATTAAACACGAAGTATGACGGTAAGGCCAATGCTGATTCTTTGATGCATAAATACAGTCCTTTAGGAAAGTTTATACCTGTTTGCCCAGAACAATTAGGCGGCTTGCCGACTCCAAGAGAACCAGTGGAGATTATCAATGGGACTGGGCAGGAAGTGCTGCTTGGACAGTGCTCTGCTCGAGGAGAACGGGGAGAGGAAGTAACTTCTCAGTTTATTCGAGGGGCATACGAAGTCTTGAAACTTGTGGAGATGGTTAGCATTACAGCAGCCATCCTCAAGGAGCGGAGCCCTTCCTGCGGAGTGAATTATATTTATGATGGAAGCTTTGCTCATCGGAAGATTCCTGGTCAGGGAGTAACGTCTGCTTTATTAAAACAGTATAATATTCCGATTTATTCGGAAGAGGAACTGACTGAAGAGAAGTTAATTGAATTATTGGGTGATGATACCATTCGTTAGGTAAGGTAACCAGTAATCCTACTGTGATTTTGATCATTGTTTTAGGTTTACATAGGGAAAAGGTATATTATAGTTTCAGGAGGTAAACGAATGCAAGTGGCAACAGTTAAAGAAATCTACAGAGAGACAGAGCGGTTTCTCAATCAAAGAGTAGAACTATCCGGATGGGTACGCACAGTGCGAACCTCTAAAACATTTGGCTTCATAGAAATTAATGATGGAAGTTTCTTCGAAAATATTCAAGTGGTTTTTGAAGAAAGTCTCATAAACTTCATAGAGATTGGAAAACTTACGATTAGCTCGGCAATCCGTATCAAAGGAGAGCTTGTCCCTTCACCAGGAGCGAAACAGCCCTTTGAATTGAAGGCTGAAACTATCGAAGTTCTCTCTCTATCTGCGGTAGACTACCCCCTGCAAAAAAAGCGACATACTTTTGAATATTTACGAACGATTGCCCATCTGCGCCCTAGAACTAATACGTTTGCGGCTGTCTTTCGGTTGAGGTCAGTGATTGCTTATGCAATTCACAAGTTTTTTCAAGAAAAAGGTTATGTCTATGTGCATACTCCAATCATTACAGGTAGTGATGCTGAAGGGGCTGGGGAGATGTTTAGGGTGACGGCCTTGGATGTGGCAAATCCCCCTAAGGATGAGGTAGGTAATGTTGATTTTTCCAAAGACTTCTTTGGTCGGGTAGCGAGCTTGACAGTTAGTGGTCAGCTTAACGTGGAGACTTATTGTATGGCTTTCCGCAACGTGTATACCTTCGGACCTACTTTTCGAGCGGAAAATTCGAATACTGGGAGACATGCTGCTGAGTTTTGGATGATTGAACCAGAGATCGCCTTTGCAGATCTTTCAGATAACATGAATTTAGCTGAAGAAATGATGAAATTCTTGATCCAATACGCTTTAGACAATGCTCCGGAGGAAATGGCGTTTTTTAATAACTTTGTCGATAAGACCTTGTTTAATCGCTTAGAAAATATCCTAAGCTCGGAATTTGGCCATGTTACTTATACTGAAGCGGTAGAAATGCTGGAGAAGGAAAATGCCAAGTTTGAGTATCCTGTTCGCTGGGGAATGGATCTACAAACCGAGCATGAACGCTATTTGACAGAAAAGATCTTCCAGAAGCCTGTCTTTGTGTCGGATTATCCACAGGAAATTAAGGCGTTCTATATGCGGCTGAATGATGATAACAAAACGGTGGCAGCTATGGACTTACTGGTTCCCGGGGTTGGCGAGATTATTGGAGGAAGCCAGCGGGAAGAACGACTTGAAGTCTTGCAAAGACGTATGCAGGAATCTGGACTGAACACAGAGGATTACTGGTGGTATCTTGACCTAAGACGGTATGGCGGTGTAAAACATGCTGGATACGGTCTGGGTTTTGAACGAGTTATTATGTATTTAACGGGAATGTCCAATATCCGTGATGTGATCTCGTTCCCCAGAACGGCAAATTCTTGTGAGTTTTAAGCGGCCCTTTCTAATAAAATAGTATAGATCTACTAAAAAGGAGGTGCCCGAGTTGGGTGCCTCCTAACATTCTCCTTAATGAGAAATCCAAAGATATGGTTTATTTCGCCCTTTTCCTATCGATGATTTTTCTAAGTTCGCTTAACTGGGCATTTGTTCAGAAGTTTCATCAAATAGAATGTATTCTTAATGAAGGTTTCTTGGCCTAAGAGGGAATTTTTGCAATACTCATATTTACCTAGGCCTTGATAAGTTGCTTAAAAAATAATAAGGTTAATGGTGAAAGTCTCCATTAACCTTATTTATGTTATAACTATTTTACGTTTGGTGAGGTCATGTGCTTTGCTCAACGAATCCGAGTTGTAGTTTGTTATTTTGTTAGCATTTATACCTATTTTCGTGTGAATTTTTCCTATGAGGCAGAAATCTGAGGGATTATGCATTTTTTGGTCTGGAAATACTCTTAAATAGACCCTAAAATGATCCATAATATGAGTTCTACTATGGCGTCCATTACCTTTTGGTATAGCAAATAATTATTGTGATATCTTAAGGGAAGCCAGACTGTTAGCAAATCAAGCAACAGTCTGGACGAACAGTATGTTATAATAAGCACAAGAAGTGAGGTGAAGTGGTCATGTATCGGTTAGACGATTTGAATCCAGTACAGCGTACGGCTGCAGAGCATAAAGAGGGGCCGCTTCTAATTCTTGCGGGAGCAGGCTCGGGAAAAACTCGAGTGCTCACCTATCGAATTGCCCATTTGATTGCTCAAGGCGTAGAACCCAGTGAGATATTAGCCATTACATTTACAAATAAAGCGGCGAAAGAGATGCGGGAACGAGTTGCCACCTTGCTGGGTAGTGAGGGGTATGGGCTATGGGTCACAACGTTTCACTCGGCATGTGTCCGCATTCTAAGACGTGAAATTGATAATTTGCCGGGGTACACAAAGAATTTTGTTATTTATGACACAGGAGATCAGCAGTCCTTAATTAAAGCGTGCTTAAAAGAACATAATTATGATGAAAAGAAATTCCCAGTGCGCAGTGTGGCGGCGGTTATTAGTGATGCAAAGAACAAACTTCAAGATCCTGAAGAGTTTTCTTATAAGGCTGCTAGTTATTTTGAACAAAAAGTCGTTGACATTTATCGTTCTTACCAGAAACGACTTAAGAGTAATAATGCCCTTGATTTTGATGATATTATTATGCTTGCGGTTCAGCTTTTTCAGCAATGTGATCATGTCTATCGATATTATCAGGATAAATTCCGCTATATCATGGTGGATGAGTATCAAGATACCAACCATGCTCAGTATATCCTGATTAAACTTTTAGCGAGTAAGTATCGGAATCTCTGCGTGGTGGGGGATGATGATCAATCGGTCTATGGATGGCGCGGGGCGGATATCCAAAATATCTTAGATTTTGAGCGGGATTATCCTGAAACGAAAGTTATTAAACTCGAACAAAATTACCGTTCAACACAGAAAATTCTCAATGCCGCTAATTCAGTGGTAAGGAATAACGAATCGCGTAAAGAGAAGTCGCTTTGGACTGAAAACCTGGAGGGGCAGTCTGTTGTGTGTTATATAGGGTCTGACGAGCGCGATGAGGCTGGTTATGTCGTGAATCGCATTCAACGTTTACATGAGTTAGAAGGTCGCCCGTTTAATGATTTTGCGATTCTTTACCGGACGAATGCCCAGTCACGGGCTCTGGAGGAGCGTTTGATGAAGGCTGCTACACCTTATCGAGTTTTCTCAGGCTTGAAGTTCTACCAGCGTATGGAAATCAAAGACATACTATCCTATTTAAAGGTCTTATATAATCCAGCTGATCAAGTTAGTTTTGCCCGGATACTCAATGTGCCGAAACGCGGCCTTGGGGATACCACCCTGCAAAAGATTCTAGAATATGCTGATGAACAAGGAATGCCAGTGTTAGATGCTATTTTGGAGGCAGATTATATTCCGGAATTGTCGACACGCGCTAAGAAACCGTTAATTGCTTTTGCCAACATGATGCAGAGTTTACTAAACGTTGCACAGGAGGCCAGTGTATCGAACTTAGTGGAAGAGATTCTGAGCAAGACGGGGTACAAAGGGATCCTTGAAGGGGAAAACACTCCCGAATCGGAGACTCGTCTAGAAAACCTAATGGAATTTCTCTCTGTCACCTCTGAATATGATGATAAAGCAGCCCAAGCCGCGCAAAATGCCTTAAACGATGGAGCTCATGAAGAAGAGGCTGTCCCGGGATTAAGTGGATTTTTAGAACAAGTGTCCTTGGTTGCTGATATTGATGAACTAGATCAAGGGGAGGAAGCCGTGGCTTTAATGACCATGCATAGTGCCAAGGGTTTAGAATTTCCGGTCGTTTTTTTAGTTGGTATGGAAGATGGGATTTTTCCCAGCAGCCGTTCACTCATAGAACCGATTCTTTTAGAGGAAGAACGCCGACTATGTTATGTCGCCATCACTCGGGCGAGGGAGAAACTATATCTGTGTAATACAGAAATGCGGATGCTGTATGGCAAGACGCAATACAATCAGCCCTCTCGCTTTTTAAAGGAGATACCGTCGGAATTGATGACGGATATTGACCCACTTGATCCGCCAAAACGTCGTCCACCCAAACCAACGCGGCGACGGGATACAATGTCGGATCAAACCATTCCTTTAGGTTCAGGATCGTGGGAAAAGGGTTTTGGAAGTACTCTGGTTATTAAAGGGGGTGAGGCGCATCAGGTAGGAGAAAAAGTGGAACACGCGACGTTTGGTCGAGGGATTATTGTCTCTATTAAGGGAGAGGGAAATCAAGCAGAACTGACAATTGTTTTTGACGTTGGAATCAAAAAATTAATTGCCGAGTATGCCAAGTTAACGAAACTGTGACATTTTTTATCCATGGTGCATTTCAGAATTTAAAAAAAAGAAAGGTTTAGGTGTGAATATGTCAGATAAAATTTATGTAGTTGGACACAAAAGCCCCGATACGGATTCGGTTTGCTCAGCGATTGCTTTGGCTCGTTTAAATGAACTAACGGGGATTGCTAATGTAGTTCCTTGCTCAGCTGGAAAACTCAATAAAGAGACTGAATATGTACTTAATTATTATGGAGTAGCTATTCCTGAGGTATTAGAGTCCGTAGAAGCTAAACAAAAATTGATTCTAGTTGACCACAATGAGTATGGACAAGCGGTCGCTGGAGCGGATCAAGCTCAACTTGTACAAATTGTTGACCATCACAAAGTGGGCGGATTTCAAACTGCAGAACCCCTTTATGTTCGTATTGAACCTGTCGGTTCCACATGTACGATTGTAGCTCAGGCTTATAAGGAAAAAGGTTTGGTTCCTGAAAAAGCAATCGCAGGTATTTTGCTGGCAGCGATTCTTTCCGATACCGTCATCTTTAAATCCCCAACCTGCACTGAGTTAGATAAGACGATTGCAGCTGAACTCGCTGCTATTGCAGGAGTTGATCCAAAGACCTTTGGTATTGATATGTTCAAAGCATCCTCCAACATTGCAGAGCGTACCCCACAAAGCATGATTGAAGAAGACCTCAAAGCCTTCACCATGGGAGCTCATAAAATCGGTGTTGGACAAGTCAGCCTAATGGGTATGGATGGATTTGAAGACGTTCGGGCAAACTTAACAGCAGCTATTGAAGCCCACCGTGTGGCTCAAGATATGCGTTATCTCTGCTTAATGATTACAGACATTCTAACAGATACCACAGAGCTGATCGTAAAAGGGGACAACCCAGAAGAAGTGGCTAAGGCCTTCGGCAAAGAAATTGTCAATGGAAGCGTTGATCTCCCAGGCGTTCTTTCCCGTAAGAAACAAGTCGTACCACAAATGACGACATATTTCCAAGGTTAATTTTGTATCTAGGTAATT
>JADQBO010000297.1 GCA_016278585.1 Desulfosporosinus sp. | reverse complement strand
TTTTCCTTTAACACCAAGGTTCTACGATAACTTTCGCTCTGCGAAAGTTGAGTTAAGATTCGAAACTTACTAATTTATTGTACTTTTTCTCTTTTTTATTTCTTTAGTCAGGCTGATCCTTTTGCTATAATAAGGTAATACATTTAAGATTGGGATTATAATTGCAGAAAATATGCAATATTTTCCAATCAAAAAAATAGGAGGAAGAAAATGAGAAGAATGAAAAAATTTATGGCTCTTGCTCTAGTGACGGCAGTCATCCTTACTGGATGCGGCACCAAGGCAAATAGCGACGCTAAACCACAAGCCAACGATACCCTGATTTACGCACAAGGTGCAGAGCCTAGAGGACTGGATCCGGCACTGGTCGACGACGGTGAGTCTGCTAAGGTAATGATCAATATTTATGACGGGCTATTAAAGTACAACAAGGATTCCACCAAGGTAGAACCTGCCCTTGCAAAAAGCTGGGATGTGAGCTCAGACGGCCTTAGTTACACTTTTTATCTGCAAGAAGGGGTAAAGTTTCATGATGGCACTGACTTTGATGCTGAGGCTGTAAAGTTTAACATCGACCGCCAGATACCTCCACAGGTGACAGCGGATATGGCTTACGGATCATTTGTTTATGGTTCTGTTAAAGATGTTGAGGTAGTGGATAAGAATACAGTTAAAGTTAATTTAACTGCTCCTAGTACACCATTCCTCGCAAATCTGGCTATGGTTATGAGTGCGCCGATTGTTAGTCCCAAGGCTTTACAAGATAATAATAACAACGTGAACCAGACCCCAGTGGGTACAGGACCATACAAGTTTGTAAAATGGGCGAAGGACGAAAACATTGTTTTAGTTCGCAATGATGAATACTGGGGAACCAAAGCCCTTACCAAAAATGTTATTTTCAAATTCATTAAAGACAACTCTGCACGCGTAGTTGCTCTGAACAACGGCGAAGCTGATATGATCGATGGTATTGATGCAACTGTAGTTAAGCAAATTACGGATGCCGGGAACAAAATCTTTCAGGCCCCGGGCATGAATATCAATTACATGGCTTATAACACTTCTAAAGCGCCTTTTAACGACGCTAAGCTCCGTACGGCTGTTTCTCAAGCTATTGATGTTCCGGAACTGGTAAAGAGTCTATATCAGGGATATTCTGAATCCGCCACGTCTATTTTACCAACCTTTATGGAAGGCTACGACAAGAGCATTTCCCAAGTTACCTATGATGCTGAGGCTGCTGCAAAGGCGATTAAAGCGGCCGGATTAACTTCGGTACACATGATCACCTATACCAATCCAAGACCCTATAATGCTGCTACCGGACAAACCTTGGCTGAAGCCATTCAAGGCTACCTTTCTAAAGTAGGTATTACCACTACTATTGATTCCTATGACTGGACAACCTATAAGGAAAAAATAAAAGCTGGCGATTATGATATTGCTTTCTATGGTTGGATTGGAGATAATGGAGATCCAGATAACTTTATGTATTTGTTATCTCACGAAGACCCCACCATGAACATTGCACTCTATAAAAATGAGGAATTTAACAAATTAATCGCCAAGGGTTTGGAAACTCCTGCCGGTGATGAGCGCAATGCAGTTTACACCGAGCTGGAAAAGGTTGCTGCTGCTGATGCTCCATGGCTCCCAATTTCCCATGCTCAAACGCTTGCTGCCTATAGACCGAATGTTTCCGATTTCTATTTCCATATGACTGGTATTACACCTCTTGTAGGAGTTTCTAAGAAATAATCCAGGTAGATAGTTTCTTTAATTTTAGACTGCCGAGAACCGGTTTTATACCGGTTCCCGGTTTTGTTTTTTTCAGTAGATAAAGGAAAAATCTACTATTCCTTAGAAGTTTTCGGGGGCACTGTCTCGTTAGAGGTTAAGTACCTAATGTTGAAAGGAGGTCGTTGTTGATGCTGAAATATATTCTTAAACGAATCTTAATGTTAATTCCTGTGTTGATTGGCGTTTCCATTATTGTCTTTCTGATCATGCGTGTTTTTTCCCCTGATCCGGCTCCAATTGTTTTGGGCCAACACGCAACGCAGGAAGCTGTTGAGGCGTGGCGACAGGTAAACGGGCTGAACGATTCGATATTCGTGCAATATTTCAATTATATTACCGGCGCGTTAACTGGTGATCTTGGTACTTCCTTCTATACTAAGATGCCTGTAACCCAAGAAATTTTTGCCCGCTTTCCAGCCACGATTGAGCTGGCATTGGTTGCCATTTTATTGGCCTCGTTCTTTGGAATCCTGATTGGAGTTATTTCCGCGGTAAAAAAGAACTCAATTTTTGATAACGCAGGTATGTTGATCGCACTGATTGGCGTTTCCATGCCGATTTTCTGGCTGGGTATCCTACTGATTATTTTCTTTTCAGGTACGCTACACTGGTTCCCTTCTAACGGAAGAATTAACCCTTTATTACAACCTATGAGTGTTACTGGTTTTTATCTTATAGATAGCCTGATCGCTGGAGATATGTATGCATTTAAAGATACCTTGCGGCATTTAGTGTTACCGGCTACTGCCCTGGCGATGTATTCTATGGCTATCATTACCAGAATGACTCGTTCCAGCATGCTGGATACTTTGCAGCAGGATTACATTCGTACAGCGAGGGCGAAGGGGATTTCGGAGGACAGGGTAATCCGTAAGCATGCGTTGCGCAACGGGCTGATTCCCATAGTCACGGTCATTGGTTTGCAGCTTGGCAGTCTTCTCGGTGGAGCCGTCCTGACCGAAACGGTATTCTCCTGGCCTGGGATTGGTGCTTATACCGTGGCCAGCATCCTAAAGTCCGACTTTCCTGTGGTACAGGGTGTCGTTTTGCTCATTGCGTTTATATTTGTCATGGTAAATTTACTGGTCGATGTGATCTATGCGTTCCTTGATCCGCGTATTAAATATTCGAAAGCAAAGGGGTAGCTTGTATGGAAAAAGAATATAGTTCAAATACAGATGAAACTATGATACAGGCTGCAGAATACGTGGAAAAACCGGAATCGCAGCTGAAAGAAATGTGGGAAACACTCAGGCAGAACAAGGCTGCTGTTGTCGGTCTCTTTATCATCAGCTTTCTTGTCCTGATAGCCCTTTCCGTTTGGGTGAGTGAGTTGATGGGTAAACAAATTTTGCCTTATGATCCCAATTACTCCGATATGTCTAAGAGTTTTATCAGGCCAAACGCCGAGCACTGGTTTGGAACAGACCAATTGGGCAGGGACATGTTCAGCAGAATCCTTGATGGGACGAAGATATCGTTATTTGTGGGTGTTGCGGCAGTATCCATCTCGCTTTCTGTCGGGGTTTTGTTGGGGGCTATCGCGGGGTACCGTGGTGGTAGGGCAGATACCATCATCATGCGAGTGATGGATATGATGCTGGCTATCCCGTCTATTTTGCTGGCTATCGCCTTTATGGCGGCCTTAGGGAAGGGCTTGGACAAAGCTGTCATTGCCATAGGTCTGGTATCCATTCCGGAGTATGCCCGTATCGTACGTGCCAGTATCTTATCTGTTAAAGAAAATGATTACGTTCAAGCGGCCAAGGTCATCGGCAGTAGTGATAGCCGAATTATTATAAAACATATTTTGCCAAACATCATTTCCTTGATTGTTGTTAGAGCTACCTTGGGTATTTCCACTGCTGTTCTGGATACCGCGGCCCTTGGCTTTTTGGGTCTAGGTGTACAGCCGCCCTTCGCCGAGTGGGGCGATATGCTTGGTAGAGCAAGGGGCTTTATTTTCAATGCACCCTATACCCTGATTTTCCCCGGGATTGCCATAACTATTACCGTATTGGCCTTTAACCTGTTGGGCGACGGGCTAAGGGATGCCCTTGATCCCAAATCTAGAATAAAATAAGGGGTGAATAGGATGTTGCTGGAAGTAAAGAATTTAAGTACGGAATTTAAACTGAAACGTGGTACTGTCCGTGCAGTCGATGACATCAGTTTTACCATAGATAAGGGCGAAATTCTAGCGATTGTCGGCGAATCAGGCTCCGGAAAAAGCGTGACATCCCTTTCCATTATGGGACTTTTGCAGAAACCCGGCAGAATTGCAGGAGGAGAAATTTTATTCAAAACTCAGGATTTGAACAAAATGAGCCAAAAGGAACTGCAAAAGATCCGTGGTAACCAGATTTCTATGATCTTTCAGGAGCCGATGACTTCCCTAAATCCGGTCTGGCGTATCAAAGATCAGATTATGGAAAGTATCATGACCCATATGAATATTTCTAAAAAAGAGGCACTAGCACGCACCGTAGAAATGCTAGATACGGTGGGTATACCCTCCCCGGCTAAACGGGCTAATGATTATCCCCATAACATGAGTGGCGGAATGCGTCAGAGGGTCATGACTGCCATGGCGCTTTCCTGTGACCCTGAGTTGCTGATTGCTGACGAACCGACCACAGCACTGGACGTGACGATCCAAGCCCAGATTCTGGAGCTGCTTTATCGGATGCGGGAGAAGTTTGGTATGGCAGTCTTGCTTATCACCCATGATTTAGGGGTGGTTTCCGAGGCGGCGGACCGTGTTATCGTAATGTACTGCGGTAAAATTGTGGAGGAAGCGGATGTTAAGAGTCTATTTAACCAGCCGATGCACCCCTATACCGTAGGTTTACTGCAATCTATACCTCAGATCGATGATGATAGTAATGAGCCCTTATATATGATTAAGGGCATGGTTCCCAATCCCTTGCGTATGCCCCAAGGCTGTTCTTTTTCTGACCGCTGCGACCGCCGCCTTGAACGTTGTGTTCAAGAAATGCCGGACCTGCGGGACATAAACGGCCATAAAGTCCGTTGCTTTTTATATGAAGAAGTCAAGGAAGGGGGAAAAGCTCAAAATGAATGAAGTATTGATGGAAATACAAAATCTTTCCAAATATTTTATCCTAGATACCAGTTTGTTTGGCAAGCCGGTTTCCGTTTTAAAAGCGGTTGACGACGTTTCCTTTAGAATTGACAAAGGGGAAGCTTTTGGTCTGGTCGGCGAATCTGGTTGTGGAAAAACTACTTTGGGTAAAATTCTTGTCAATCTTCACAGCCCCACACGTGGTAAAATACTTTTTGAGGGTAAGGAACTAACTTCCATGGATGATAAGCAACGCCGTTCCTATTGCAAGGATATTCAGATGATTTTTCAGGACCCTTATGCCTCTTTAAACCCTAGAATGACCGTAGGAGACATTATTGCAGAACCGATGATCATTAATCAATTGTTTCCTGCCGATAAAATAGAAGAACGCGTCATCTATCTTCTGAACTGTGTGGGCCTGGCACAACACCAGCGCAACCGCTATCCCCACGAGTTTTCTGGCGGTCAACGTCAGCGGGTGGGAATTGCCCGGGCTCTTGCGGTGGAACCCAAATTGATCGTCTGTGATGAGGCGGTTTCCGCTTTAGATGTTTCCATTCAGGCCCAGGTATTAAATTTGTTAGATGATTTAAAACAGGAATTCGGGCTGACCTATCTGTTTATCGCTCATGGACTGAATGTGGTCAAGCATATCAGCGATCGAGTGGGCGTGATGTATCTGGGTAAGATGATGGAAATCGCTCCGAAACGGGAGCTTTATGCCAACCCTTTGAACCCATATACCCAGGCACTGCTGTCTGCTATCCCTATCATTAATCCAGAGAAGAAAAAGGAGCGCATTATTTTAAAAGGGGACGTTCCCAGCCCAATTAATCCACCCGCTGGTTGCAGATTTTCTTCCCGTTGCTTTAAGGAGCTGGACCATTGCAAACTTAAGGATCCTTTGTTAAAAGAGGTCTCACCCGGCCACTGGGTCGCTTGCCATTTATTTGGATAATCTTGCGGGCGTTTCGATTGTCCCTTAACAAAGGAAACCTTGGTGTGGCATAATACGAAGAAGGCCGTTTGAAAACGGCCTTCTCTTAAAGTTATACATTAGAGCTAAATTTTGTCTTATCCCATAGCTTAGTCCTACTAGTACCCCCGCTACTTTAAGGGGTCACTTCTCCCATCATGACCCCTTGTCATCCCATAGGGGTGTTACAAAACCTCGAGCATCTTGTTCGAGCTATGGCCTTCGGAGGAAAAAGTGGAACTAAGCTTTTGGATAACATCTCAAAGGTCAGATGAAGTTAAAATATCCTTGAGTTAAGAATGCTTCTGATATAAAAGAACTGGGAGGCAGTAGAGAGTGACTACAGATAGTAAGCTAAGTGAAAAAATGTTTATTTCTAAAACCATAACCCTTCCTCGCTTGAACCGTTTAAGGCCTTCTTTGGAAGGGACAGCCTTGAAGATCATGGAGGAATCTGGTGAATTAGCTCAAGCAATTGGCAAACTAAGAGGACTGAGCGGGGAGTTACAATGTTTGGAGGAAGAAGAGGCCATGCAGATGGTGGCTCGTGAATTGGTTGATGTGGCTCAGACGGCTGTTACAATGATGTTTGTTTTGGAAGAGCAATATGGTATTGATTTAGAGGCTATTCTGAAAGAACATCTAACAAAACTACGAGATAAAGGATATTGTGACTAAAATATGTTAGAACGGAGAGACAAGGCTGGAGAACTTCCAGCCTTTTTTTGGGTAATAATTATTTTGGGGACCAGAAGGATATTTCTTAAATGCTGACGAATTATGCAGAGTTATCGCGAAGTAAAAGAGATCCATTAATCAATCTAAATAATGGGTTATGAGGTGTTACACTGTTA
>JADQBO010000343.1 GCA_016278585.1 Desulfosporosinus sp. | reverse complement strand
TTGATAGAGTTACGGGGGTAACAAAGTTAATTAGTGTTTCAAAGACTGGGTGGCCGGCAAATGGCGGAAGTTCTGGCCCGTCAATAAGCTCTGATGGAACGTTTATTGCCTTTTCTTCAGTTGCCACTAATCTGATAGAAAGTGATTCCAATGGAAAAGGGGATGTCTTTGTTGTTGAGCTTGACCTTGAAGCTCCGATTGATACCGAAGCACCCGTTTTCACTCCAGACGATGGTCTTCAGGCGGAGGATATCGGACCAAGCTGGATTAAGCTTACTTGGAATCAAGCTGCTGATAATCTATATGTAAAAAGTTATGCACTCTTTCGGGGAACTAATCCAGAAGGGCCATTTACTCAAATAGTAACAGTTGATGGAACTGCCTTGAGCTATTGGGATACAGACTTAATGCCAGATACAACTTACTATTACTATGTTGTAGCCAGTGATGAAGATGGAAACTGGTCAAGGATTCCATCAGCTACCTTGATTAAGACTGGTGTTCAACCAACAGTAATTCCTAGTACTGTTCCTATTGCAGCCGGGGATTATCATTCTTTAGCCAGAACTGATGAAGGCCTAGTCTGGGCATGGGGTTACAATAGCGATGGGCAGTTAGGTGAGGGTACGACAGGTGTAAAAAATTCTCCTGTACTGGTCGTGGGAGCGAGCGGATCTGGCTATCTAGAAAACGTTGCTGCCATCGCGGCCCAGGGGTATAGTTCCGTAGCCTTAAAGAATGACGGAACTGTTTGGACCTGGGGTACAAATGATTATGGTCTATTAGGTATCGGTACAGAGGACAACTATTCTCATTCTACTCCCGTTCAAGTCCGAGGATATCAGGGGGTTGGATATTTAACTCATGTTGTAGCCATAGCCACTAGTGAATACCATACCCTTGCCTTAAAGAGTGACGGAACAGTCTGGGCTTGGGGGAATAATTATGAGGGTAATTTAGGAGATGGAACCGATATAGAACGTCTTACACCAGTTCCAGTAAAAAGTCCCGATGGGACAGGGTACCTTACTAATATTATTGCTATCGCTGCTGGAGATGATCATTCAATGGCTTTAAAGAGTGACGGAACCGTTTGGACTTGGGGACAAAATGCTTTTGGCCAACTCGGGAATGGGATGTATGATTCGGATACGCATTCTCTACCCAGTCAAGTGCCTAGTTTAAGTGGGGTTGAAGTTATAGCAGCTGGACAATATCATTCACTTGCTCTAAAAACTGATAAAACAGTCTTCGCTTGGGGAGCAAACCATTATGGAGAGCTTGGGGATGGAACCACAACACGAAGAACTTCCCCGGTCCAAGTCAAAGGCGAAGGTGGAATTGGAAATCTAAGTGGAATAGAATCCATTGTCGGAGGAAATCATTTCACTCTAGCTATTAAAGGTGATCAAACTGTCTGGGCCTGGGGTTATAACGACTATGGTCAGCTTGGTCGACCAGTGGTTAGTCCATACTATATCTCGACTCCAATACAGTCCTCAGATTTAATAGGTATAACACATGTTGCAGGCGGGTATGAACATTCCCTCGCAGTTAATAGCGATAAAAAAGCCTGGGCTTGGGGATATAATTATTATGGTCAATTGGGGAGAGGAACCAAGGATTCAAGCGAACATCCAGACCCTGTCGAAATAATAGGCTTAAGTCTGGCTGCTGATAACACGTCTCCTACGGTCAGTAGTACAGATCCGGTTAATGCTACTATGGACATAAATATCAGCAAAACAATTGAGATTGTTTTTAATGAATCAATACAGTCAGCGGTTAATTTTAATAGCATCTCATTGGTTGAGGATACTGCGACTCCTATTGTTATTAGCAAGGTCATCCAAGGCAAAAATCTCTTAATCACACCAGAAGGCGGCTTTAGCTTTAGTAAAAGTTATACAATTAACATTCCTGCGGGTTCAGTTAAGGATCTCGCTAATAATCCATTAGCCGCAGATTATAGTTTTAGTTTTACAACCGAAGCCCAAGATCTAGAGTTACCACAGTGGCCGGCTCGTGCCTTAACTGCTCCGTTTCTTTCAGAAACTAGTATTAGCTTAGAATGGGTAGCAGCAACCGATAACAAGGGGATTGCAAATTATAGAATCTATAAGGATGGCTTACCTGTAGAAACGATACCAGGAAATCAATTTACGTATACAGTCGATGAGCTAACAGCAAATACAAGTTACACGATCAAAGTTGAAGCCTTGGATCTTCAAGGGAATTGGAGTACTGATGGACCAAATATCACCGTGTCTACTCCTAAAGAGTTAGCCTTTGAGATTGCAGATCCTTTAGGAGGGGCAGGGCGGTATTCGTCTATCGCTCTAGATAGCTCAGGTACTCCTCATATCAGCTACCAGGATTACAATTCCGGGGACCCAAATTTAAAGTATGGTTATAAGAGCGGAGAGAATTGGGTAATGGAAACAGTAGATAGTAGTAGCAGTGATTTGGGTTCGTATTCTTCTTTGGCACTGGATACTTCAAATCGGCCCCACATTAGTTATAGAAAGAATAATTCTATGGATGTTGGGTTAAAGTATGCACATCATAATGGTACGTCTTGGCAGATTGAAGACGTTAATAGTATCGCTGCCGAGTTCACGTCAATTAAGGTAGATGCCTCAAGTAGCCCCCATATTGTCTATAACGACTCCTCTGGATTCTTAGTGAAATATTCCTATAAATCGGGTGACACGTGGGTTACTGACAATGTGGGGAACGGTACGTACGCTTCCCTGGCTTTAGACGCAGCCGGCAATCCCCATATAAGCTACTATGATACAACTAATACGGCCCTTAAGTACGCTTATAAGGATGGATCGGGCTGGAATACTATAACCGTGGATGACAGTGGAAGTGTAGGAGCTGTCACCTCTTTAGCCCTTGATGCCGTTGGAAACCCCCATATAAGCTATCTGGATTACACAAATAAACTAATTAAGTATGCTTATAAAGATAGTTCTGTTTGGCATGTCGAAAAGATAGGTGCAGCAGGAACCCAGGCCTATAGTACATCTTTAGCTATTGATGAATCAGGAAAAGTCTATGTCACTTATATTAGGTATACTAACGACAATGATCATCCGTTAATCTACGCCTTCAGGGATTCCTCGGGCTGGCATAATGTAATTGCACATAATGGGAATGGCAAATACTTAATAGAGGCAAGGCCCTCCATAGCTGTTGATCCATTAGGAAATATTCATATTAGTTATTATAGCGACGGATTAGAATATATCTCTGATAAATAATTTTGAATCCACTAGGTTAGAAAACGTAAAAGGTCTTCAAAAGATAGAACTCTTAAGAATAATCATTTTCTTAAGAGTTCTCTTTTTATTAGCTGGATTGATTTTGATAAATAGTAAAGGAAGACCAGGAGGTATTGATCACTATGTGTTGAATAGTAAATTAATTAATGGCAGAATTTTCATTCAAACCTTTAGACTCTATTTAAAAGAGGAATTAATGGAGAGGCGGATGAAGTTATTTGGTTAATTTACAAAAAACATTTGGAGAAGGGCCCTATCCATTTCCAATCCAGAATATGAAGGATTTTTTTTACGTATACGCAAGTGACACCACATTTATGCTCGAACCAAAACCACATGTCAGTTTTGACTTATACCCAGGGTCTCACCATCATTCTGATTTTGAGTTTCTTATTTCATATTCGTTCTTAAAATATTTAGGTGTTGAAAATAAAAGGTTAAATATCGCGCCTAAACACATACTACCAATTAATTCTGATCAGCCTCATGGACCTAAAGATGCCATGCTAAGTGTACGTTTCTTTACCATTTCGTTTAACAAGGATTTTCTTAGTTCGGTTAACAACTCAATACACAAGACAGGTGACATTGTTTTTAATAATACAGTTTTTGAAATAGATTCAGAGTTTGAATACCTTATTCGTTTATTTATGCAAGAATCGAGGGCTAAGCAAGCAGGATACGATATGATTTTAAAATGCCTAAGCACACAAATGGCGACAAAAATAATACGACAAACCATCGGAAATAAAGAGAGTACAAAAAAGTACAAAACACTTGTGCCGGATAATAGTATCAGAAAGGCAATTGAGCTGTTACAAGATAATTATAATAAGGATTATACTCTAGAAGAGGTGGCGAAGGCAGCTAACATTAGCCCATATCACTTTATACGAGTGTTTAAGCAGCAAACAGGAAAAACTCCATTTATATTTTTATTGGATATCAAATTAGAAAAAGCTAAGGAAATGCTTAAAAATAAGAAACTGTCGATAACTGAGGTTTGTTATGCCTCAGGGTTTAAAAGTATGAGTCATTTCGCGACCGTATTTAAGAAAAAAAATGGGGTTTCTCCATCCTCATACCGCATAAAACTTTAAGTTTTGAAATGTCCCATAGACTCGCTTGCTTTGTTTTCACTGCTCCTTGAAACTATAATTGCTGTTGTTACGGATGAGCTTTATTACGCTTCCTGATTTCCTGTTGTTTACCATGTTCCAGCCTAATAATTTGGTCTCCCAGCATTTCTGCTTCCTTAATATCATGGGTTACTAAGATAAAGGGGATTTGCCATTCAGCTTGGAGCTTAAGCAACTCTTGTTGGAGTACACTCCGTGTGTCCTGATCTAGCGCTGAAAGAGGTTCATCGAGCAACAGAAGTTCGGGTTCGGTCATTAATGCACGTGCAAGAGCAACTCTTTGCTTTTCCCCACCTGAAATCTGATTAGGATAACGATTTCGAAGATGTTCTATCTTTAGCATCTCTAAGACATTGGGAAAACTAAGAGCTTTATTTGGGATACTTCCTTTTTGGGGCTTACCATACATCACATTCTTCTCCACGGTCATGTGTGGAAAGAGAGCATAATCTTGGAATACATACCCTATTCGTCGATTTCTGATCGGAATATCTACACTATGCTCAGAAGCGAAGACGGCCTTGTCGTGGATATTAATTTCCCCCCACGAAGGAGTCTGGAGACCTGCCAGACACTGGAGGACGGTTGTTTTGCCAGCGCCGGAGGGACCTACAAGGGCAAGAATTCCATTACGCAAGGAAATATCGACTTCAAGCTCAAAGGTCGGTAATTCTTTTTTGAAATGAGCCTTTAGCACTATGTGGTACCTCCTTTGGGAACGCGATCACGTTGAGATCGTTTCCCCCACCGGTTTAGTCCATAAATGACAAGAAAACTAAAGACCGTCATGATAATAACCAAGATGCTTGCCTGAGTTGTATCGCCCGCTTCATTAGCAAAATATATGGCAATAGGCATTGTTTGTGTCTTGCCGGGTATATTTCCAGCGATCATCAACGTTGCTCCAAATTCCCCCAGAGACCGAGCGAAGGCCAAGACTAAGCCTGCAACAATGCCATTCAAGGTTAAAGGAAGGGTTATAGTAAAGAACACCCTTAATTCGCTGGCTCCCAAAGTACGTGCTGCCTGCTCCAAAGTTTGATCAACACCCTCAATAGCAACCTTCACTGCTTGATACATTAGAGGAAAGGCTACGACAGCTGCCGCTATTACGGCCCCCGCTAAGGTAAAGACAATTCTGGTTTGAAACCAGTGCTCGAATAACTTACCTAAAGGACCGTTCTTCCCAAAAACATAAAGTAACATAAAGCCGATAACCGAGGGGGGGAGAACTAGGGGCAAAGTAATAATAGACTCGACAACATCTTTTCCCAAGAACTCACGCTTAGCCATCAGAGTTGCGATAGGTATGGAAAAACAAGTGACGATAATAACAGCAGCAAAGGCAACTTTCAAGGATAAAATAATTGGAATAAAGCTAAAGTCCATAAGCTCCCCCAGAAACTAATTTATTCTGACATGGGCTTGAACCCATATCTTACAAAGATTTTTTGCGCATCTGCAGTCTGTAGGTACTTTAGAAAGTCTTCAGAGGCTTGTTTGTTTTTTGTTGATGAAATAACAGCCGCAGGGTAAGCAATGGGCTTGTGACTGCTTGCTGGTACTACGCTTACAACTTTAACCTTTGTCGACCCTTGTGCATCGGATTGGTAGACAAGTCCTGCCTCGACATTCCCTGTTTCTACATAATTCAGAACTTGGGTTACATCCTTAGCTAACACTAACTTGGGCTGTAAGGCATCCCAAAGTTTGAGACTCGTTAACGATTCTTTGGCATATTTTCCAGCAGGAACGGATTCTGGTGTCCCAATGCTGATCTGATCCGTACTCGCTTTGGTCAGGTCTTGGAAGGCCATGACCTTGCTATTATCCTTCCCCGTAATTAAGACTAATTCATTCCCTACTAAGTCAAGTTTACTCTCTTTAACTATTAGATTCTTTTGCTCAAGGGCATCCATTTGCATCTTTCCGGCCGAGATGAAGAGGTCTGCCGGAGCACCCTGTTCGATTTGTTTTTGGAGCGTACCTGAAGCCCCAAAAACAAGGATCAGTTTTACTTCAGGAATTTTCACAGCATACGCTTTTTGGAGGTCTGTCAATGCATCTTTCAAACTGGCTGCGGCAGATACCATGATTTCTGTCGGTTCAACCTTAGTCACTGGTTGCTGAGTACCTCCTGCACTGCAGCCGATCACAGATAGTATAAATAACAAACTGAAGACTAATAGCCATAATTGCTTTTTCATTGATTCTCCCCCCTTACCAATTATGTTATGTAGAGTTATCAACTTCGATTAAACAACAAAATAAGACTCCCAAAAAAGGGAGCCTCGAATAAACTGGTGATCCAGTCTAA
>JADQBO010000329.1 GCA_016278585.1 Desulfosporosinus sp. | reverse complement strand
CCAACTAGAATTGTTAACGGTATCCAAAAACATCAGCCAATCGGATTTTTACAGTTATCGTTATTTTGCCAGTGAAGGCTTTTTGCCAGGCTATAGTTTCCCAAGACTTCCTATCTCGGCCTATATTCCGGCTAGACGAGGAGGGGGAGACCGTGATGAATTCTTAAACCGTCCTCGCTTCTTAGCTATTTCTGAGTATGGTCCGCAAAGTATTATCTACCATGAAGGGGCCAGATACATTATCAACCGGGTTATCTTGCCAGTTGGAGATAGAAATGATGAAATTCTTACGAATTCAGCAAAAATCTGTCCAGTTTGTGGCTACCTTCATCCCTTAAACGACCCGAATGGTCCAGACTTGTGTCAACGTTGCGACTCTCCATTAGATCCGCCAGTCCGACAGTTGTTCCGTATGCAAAATGTCACAACAAGGCGGAGAGATAGGATTAACTCTGATGAGGAAGAAAGATTACGCTTTGGTTATGAGATTAGAACCGTCGTCCGCTTTGCCGATCGAAACGTCGGTCCTTCATACATCACGGCCCAAGTCGTGAATAGTGGTACTGTTATTGGCAATTTGACGTATGGGGATACTGCAACTTTATGGCGACTTAATTTGGGCTGGAGTCGGCGCAAAGACAAAGAGAGACAGGGGTTTGTCCTTGATCTTGAACGAGGTTACTGGGCTAAAAATGAGGCCGTGATTGACGATGACCACGAGGATCGGTTAAGTCAACGAACAGCCAGAGTTATCCCGTATGTTGACGATCGCAAGAATTGCCTGCTTTTTGTACCAAGTTTGAGTCTGAGCGACACCCAGATGGCCTCCCTACAGGCTGCCTTAAAAACGGCCATACAGGTTTGCTACCAACTAGAGGATAATGAGTTGGCCGCCGAACCGCTTCCAGATCGTGATAACCGCAACACAATTCTCGTATATGAAGCGTCGGAAGGTGGTGCTGGAGTTCTGCGCCGTTTGATGGAGGATTCTGGGGCTCTGGCCGTGGTTGCAAAGATTGCTCTTGAACTTTGTCATTTTGATCCGGGTACTGGTGAGGATAAAAGACGCGCTCACGGGATGAATGAGGACTGTGAAGCGGCATGTTATAGTTGTCTAATGACTTATGGAAATCAACGCGAACATGGATTATTGGATCGACAAAAGATCAAGGATTATTTATTAGATCTAGCTAGTTCTGAAACTGTTGCATCACCGAACTCGGTACCTAAGCAAGATCATTTAATTGTGTTGAAACGCCAAGCGGGGTCCGATTTAGAGATCAAATGGCTGGATTTTCTTTACGAGCAGGGCTTAAGATTACCGAGTAAGGCTCAAATGCTTGTTGAATCGTGTAGTACGAGACCTGACTTTTCATATGAAGACGAGTGCGCGGCAATCTATATTGACGGTCCAGCTCATGAATATCCAGAGCGTCAACAAAGAGATCAGGAACAAACTTTGTGCATGGTTGATAGAGGCTATGAGGTCATACGCTTCGGCTATGAAGAGAACTGGGTGGATATCGTGAACAAACATTCCTACATTTTCGGGAGGATACAACTATGAGTTTTGCAGTCGGGTCTCTGGTTAAAACTAGGGGACGAGAGTGGGTAGTCTTACCGGAGTCCTTGGATAATATGCTGATCTTACGCCCTTTAGGAGGCAGTGATGATGAAGTAACCGGAATATATTTACCGCTCGAACAAGTGGAACCGGCTCAATTCGATTTGCCTGACCCTAGTCAATCGGGCGATTATCGTTCCAGTCGACTTTTGAGGGATGCTATTCGGCTTGGTTTTCGATCAAGTAGTGGACCTTTTCGCTCCTTTGGTCATTTAGGAGTAGAGCCTAGACCCTATCAACTCGTGCCCTTACTGATGGCGTTAAAACTTGATCCAGTACGGCTTCTTATCGCTGATGATGTTGGAATCGGGAAAACGGTCGAGGCCTGCTTAGTTGCTCGCGAACTGCTGGATCGAGGCGAGATTAAAGGATTAGCGGTACTCTGCCCACCACATTTGGCAGAGCAGTGGCAGACAGAGTTAAGGGACAAGTTCCATATTGACTCAGAACTTGTGCTCCCAGGCACGGCAACACGCCTAGAAAGAAAGCTCGGATTTGGGCAGTCGCTCTTTGAAGTATATCCCTATGTCATTGTATCGACTGATTTTATAAAATCGGATCGTAGGCGTGACGAGTTTTTACGCACCTGTCCGGATTTTGTAATTGTTGATGAAGCACACACGTGCGCCTTTGGAGAGCAAGGACGGGGCGGAAAGCATCAGCGTTATCAGCTTCTCAAGGGTTTGGCCACAAATCCTGAAAGGCATTTGGTTTTAGTGACAGCGACTCCTCACAGTGGTAATGAAGATGCCTTTCGTTCCTTACTGTCCTTATTAAACCCAGAATTCAAAAACCTCCCAGAGAACATTTCAGGGAAGGTTAATGAGCCTATTCGACGACGCCTGGCAGAACACTTAGTCCAGAGAAGACGAGCGGATATACGGAGCTATATGGACTCCAATACACCTTTTCCAGATAGGGAGGATACGGAGACTAATTACAGCTTATCTGAGCCCTATAAGAAATTTTTTGAGAAGATACTCAATTATGCTCGGGAGACTGTTTTAATTCCAGGAAGCAGTTTTCACCAGCGAGTACGTTGGTGGTCTGCCCTTGCATTATTGCGCTCCATTGCCAGTAGCCCGGCGGCTGCAGTTGCCACATTACGGAGTAGAGCCGCTTCTGCCGATTCCGAAAGTAGTGAAGCTGCTGATGAAATCGGGCGGAGGACTGTTTTAGACCTTGACCAAGAAGACTCCATGGATAACGTGGATATCATCCCAGGGAGTAATACCGGTGAAAGTGATACTGGCCACCAGGGACAAGGACGTCGGTTACAAGAATTTGCCCGCGAAGCAGAAAAACTTTATGGTGACAATGATACAAAGCTGATTAAAGTCGTTAAACTGGTAAAGCAATTATTAAGTGAGGGGTATAGTCCAATTGTCTTTTGTCGATTTATCCCCACGGCTGAGTATTTGGCGGAGGAGTTGCGCAAACGTTTACCAAGTAAGACAGAGATCGTAGCGATCACTGGAACTCTTCCGCCAGTCGAAAGAGAGCAGAGGATTCAGCAATTGGCAACCCACCCTCAGCGTGTACTGGTAGCTACGGATTGCCTAAGTGAAGGTATCAATCTTCAAGACCAATTCGATGCTGTGTTTCACTATGACCTCAGTTGGAATCCTACCCGTCATGAGCAGCGGGAAGGACGAGTAGATCGCTATGGTCAAAGAAAGGGTAAGGTCCGAGTTGTAACTTATTATGGGCTGGATAACCGAATTGATGGGATCGTTCTAGATGTCTTACTGCGTAAGCACAAACAAATTCGTAAATCCTTAGGAATTTCTGTGCCTGTTCCCATCGATACCAATGCTGTTGTGGAGGCAATTTTTGAAGGATTATTGCTTAAAGGAAAAAATCGAACAGCAATAAATTTCGAGCAGATAAGCTTTGAGTTTGCTTCACCAATCAAGCAAGATTTATATGATAAATGGGACGATGTCGGTGCCAAGGAGAAACAATCTCGCAGTATGTTCACTCAACAATCCATTAAGGTTGAGGAAGTAGCCCGAGAGATGCAGGCAGTGTGGGAGGCTATTGGCTCAGGCGTTGAACTTGAATCGTTTACCAAAGAGACTCTCAAAGCCTACGGCGCAATGGTGAGTGGTGACAACCCAGTGCGAATAGACTTAAACGAGGTTCCACGTGCATTGAAGGAAGCTTTAGGCGTTGAAAGTAAGACTGTGGTTTCTTTCCAGTTGCCGGTAGCTGAAGGGGTTACATATTTAACTAGAACACATCCGTTCGTAGAAGGGTTAGCCAATTATGCACTGGATACGGCCTTGGATCCCATTAAGGACTCCCTGGCTAAGCGGTGCGGAGTAATTCGGTCAGGTATGGTGGAAACTCGCACCACGCTTTTGTTGATCCGTTTTCGGTATCATATTATTACCAAGCGTCAAAACACGGAGACGCCACTTTTGGCCGAAGATAGTCAACTCTTTGCGTTTACTGGTATGCCACAAAATGCTAAGTGGGTCAATACCGCCGATGTAGAAAGGCTTTTATCTATCAAACCGGAAATCAATGTTCATCCTGCACAGGCTGAAAACTTCCTCCAAGGAGTCATTGACGAGTTTAGTCATATACGTCCCGAGCTTAATGAAATGGCCCGAGTTAGGGGCTTAGAATTGTTGGATCAGCATAGACGAGTACGCACAGCGACTAAACAGTCAGGCCTTAGTTACCGGGTAGAAACCCATTTACCGCCGGATGTTTTAGGACTATACATATTCCTGCCAAAAGGTTGAAAGGAGGGTGCGACTTGCAGACAAAGTTTCGTGATTTGTTTACCACAATACGAACTGAAGGTGCCCTTCTGCCGCAGGACCTCTTGCAGCGTATTGTCGATAAGGACTCCTCGCTAGAGGGACTTGAACCTGAGGACTACCACCTTAGCCCAGGAGAACGCACAAATGAAGTTATCAGTCGCTCATGGAATCGATTATTAGGAAGCTGGGCCTCTTTTCAGGCTGGATTATCTAAGCTACCTGATCAAGATAATACTACGAGTTTAACGAGGGAACGCTGGCTACAGGTAATATTTCAAGAATTAGGTTATGGCCGCTTACTGACGTCCAAATCAATAACGATCGATAACCGAACTTACCCCATCGCCTACATTTGGCAAAATACTCCCATCCATCTTGTTGGCAGTCGTATCAGCTTGGATACTCGAACGGCTGGTGTTGCAGGAGCGTCACGTACTAGCCCTCATAGCTTAGTGCAGGAGTTCTTGAATCGATCTGATAAACATCGTTGGGGAATCGTTTCGAACGGCCTAAGTCTTCGCGTTTTGCGTGATAACCTAAGCATAACCAGACAATCCTATGTGGAATTTGACCTAGAGGCCATTATGGAGGGACAGGTTTACTCTGACTTTGCTCTATTTTGGCTGCTCTGCCATCAATCACGGTTTGAAGGTGAACGACCGGAAGAGTGTTGGTTAGAGAAATGGTCTAAACTTGCCCAGGAACAGGGAACTAGAGCCCTTGATCAGTTGCGCAGTGGGGTAGAAGATACGATTGTGGCTTTAGGACGAGGTTTCTTGGCCCATCCAGCTAATGGATCCCTGCGGGGGAAATTGCAATCAGGTCAACTCGTCAATCAGGATTATTATCGACAATTGTTGCGTCTGGTTTACAGACTCATATTCTTGTTTGTAGCAGAGGAACGTGACTTGCTCTTGCTTCCAGTAAAAGGTGAGCGATCGGCAGAAATACTAGCTGCACGGGAACGATACACCAAGTATTATTCATCCGCAAGGTTCAGGAAACTTGCAGGAAGAAGGCGAGGTTCTCAGCACTCTGATTTATATCAAGGTTTGCTTTTGGTCATGCACAAACTATATCTTGGTTATCCTGAGCTAGCATTACCAGCCTTGGGTAGCTTTTTATGGTCAGAGCGGGCTATTCCAGACTTGTCAGAGTGTTCACTTGCCAATGGTGATTTGTTGGATGCTATCTATGCATTGAGTTATAGCAGACAAAACAATGTCCAAAGGATCATAGATTACAAGAACTTAGGTGCTGAGGAATTAGGGAGTATCTATGAGTCGTTATTAGAACTCCATCCAAAAATCAACTTGGATGCGGCATCCTTCGAATTAAACTCAGCGGGTGGAAATGAACGAAAGACAACAGGAAGTTATTATACGCCTACTAGTCTAATCAATTCCCTGTTGGATTCTGCCCTAGAGCCAACCCTTGATGATGCTATAAAACAGAAAGAACCGGAGAAGGCGATCCTGAAGCTTAAAGTTTGTGATCCAGCCTGTGGCAGTGGTCATTTCTTGATTGCAGCGGCACATCGAATCGCCAAGAGATTAGCAACTGTGCGTACCGGGGATCTAGAACCTGCCCCAGAACCATTGCGCACAGCACTACGTGATGTTATGGGTCACTGTATCTACGGTGTTGATATTAATGAGATGGCCGTTGAATTATGTAAGGTGAGCCTTTGGATGGAAGCATTGGAACCAGGTAAACCGTTGAGTTTTCTGGAGCATAGGATCCAATGTGGTAATAGTTTGCTGGGGACAACTCCGGCTTTAATTAATCAGGGAATCTTGGATAATGCCTTTAAACCCATTGAGGGGGATGATAGAGCGGTATGTCAGGAGTATAAACGAAAAAACAGGCATGAAAGGGAAGGCCTACAATCCCTTTTTAGCCCGATTGGCTCTGACTGGTCGCGTGGTATAGAACTTCCAACTTGTTTCTTACAACTCGATGAGATTGAAGATGATTCGTTAAAAGGAGTTCTAAGTAAAGCAGACAGTTACGAAGTATGTCTTAACTCTGAGACTTTCCAGTATAATCGCCAGTTGGCTGATGCTTGGTGTGCGTCTTTTGTCTGGAAGAAGACAAAGGAATTTTCATATCCTATTACACAAGAGGTATTCCTTCGAATTAAAGATAGCCCTTCTAAGGTTCCAGAATGGATGAGAAACGAGATAAGTCGTTTGGCGAAGCAATATCAGTTCTTTCATTGGCATCTGGCATTTCCAGATGTATTTCTGGTGCCAGGGATTGAAGAGGCAACTGAAAATAAACAGAGTGGGTGGAATGGCGGATTTGATGTTGTATTAGGGAATCCGCCATGGGAACGGGTAAAATTAGAGGAAAAACAATGGTTTGCCAGTCGAGT
>JADQBO010000188.1 GCA_016278585.1 Desulfosporosinus sp. | reverse complement strand
ACCTACTACAGATTTTGGAACTTACCCTAGCTATAAATGCTTTATGAGATCTTATGAGTTCCTCTCGGACGCGAGGATCACCGCTCTTGGCTGATATTAAGGTCTCTCTCGAAACCTGTTCTTGCATTTTCATCACTCCGCTTGATAGTTATTCGTAAGTATGCAGCAGTTTCAAGGGGTAGAAAAAAACATTCTACTCCCATTATGGGTGTAGAATGTTACAGCATTGTCACATAAATGTGACTTTTGTGTTGCATAAAATTTAAAGAACAGACAAGTACTATTGCACAATAACCTCAACGCAATAAATTAAGTTTAAAAAAGGACAAGCAACTACTTGTTACTTATATCATTAACTGTTATCCTAACACATGAGCAAGTATTCAATTGATCTAGCTAACCCTACGACACCTAAAGGCGTAAAGCTAAGTGTGTAAAACAATTACCATAGGAGGAGATGCTTTGATGAATAGTCAGTTGTTTTCAACCTTGATGGGATTGGGAGTTGGTGGTTCGGGTATAGCCCTAGGCGGCATAGTTGCTTACGGGTTGGGAAAATACTTCGAGAGAATCTCAGGACTAATTCTAGCCTGTTCAGCCGGTGTTATATTTTCTCTTCTGACATTTGAACTTTTGCCTGAAAGTGTCAGTACAGGTGGTTTATTTGCTACTGGTATCGGAATCATTATAGGTATCCTCATAATTATTCGTTTGGAGATTTTTTTTCATAAAGTTGTGATTATAACTGACAGTCCAAGTAAATCCATGTTCATTCGGTCTGGAATACTACTTGCTATAGGGGTCGCTATTCACAATTTCCCAGTTGGCTTTGCTATGGGAACTGGTTTGACAAATTACGAAAATATTGGTTTAGATTTAGCTATAACCATGTTATTACATAATTTTCCGGAAGGCTTTGCGATCCTACTCCCCTTGGCGCTCAGTGGACTTAGCTTTACTTCCATTCCTATAACGGCCAGCATTGTAGCCATTCCAGCCGCTATAGGTTCTTTTTTAGGTTCCAGCTTAGGCATCATCAATCCTAAATTACTATCGATATTTTTTGGGATTGCAATTGGTACAATTTTCATGGTTACTTGGCACGAGATTTTAGGTCAGGCTATAAAACGCACTGATAAAATTTATCTATTACCTAGTGTTATTACGGGGCTTATCCTAGGGATCTTATTTACCTATCTAATTCTATAGTAGTAATCTGGTTAGGTTGTCATCCGAAGTCTAATCTACTATGGTGGAAGGAAATTTAATATAATGGAGTGAGGACTTGAATCAACGATAACAATCAAATCATTATTTATATGATTTTAATACAGCAAAAATAAGAGAAGCGGTTTGAGTGAATTCAAACCGCTATTGACTTTTGTCATTTAATAATATTAAAGCTTGATTAATAAACGAAGTGATACAAAGCAGCCAGATCTCAGTGGCGAGGACTAAGTTAAAAATAATTTGTGTTACAAAAAGGTTACAAAGCGTTCACAGTTTATTCACAAACATCTTTTATAATAATAAAGGTTGTCATTGCCTGCTTCATAAGCAATTAAAATTTAATATTCTCAACTAAACTAAACAGCAGCGGAGGAACATAATGAAACGATTGAAGTTTAACTTGTATGGTCACCACATTAACCAATGGCTACAGAAAATACCATGGAAATCACCTAAAGTGATTGGAAGCTCGTTAGTTATACTATTGATGATGGGAGCAGGGGGGTATTATTACCAGACTACAACTTCAGCGACATATGTCATCATAAACGGTGAAAACGTGGGAATTGTTTCCGATGTTAGTAGTGCAAAAAATCTTATCGACAATATCTTGGCTGATAAGGGATCTGCCTTAGGTGTTAAAGCAAAAACTAGTGATAAGATTGAGTATTCCTCTGTGCGGCTATCAAATAAGGACTATAAACAACTTACAGAAGAGAATCTTACAGAAAAATTAGCAGTATATGTTGAAGGGTTTGAGTTGAGGGTAGCTAATAATCCTATCTTTGTTCTTCCGAGGCAGGAAGAAATTGATAAATTGTTAAAATCCTATCAAGAGATGTTTGCACAGCCTGATGAGACGAATCAGATAACCTCCGTATCCTTTCAGGAAGAGGTAGGGACAAACACAGTTGAAATCTCTCCGGAAAAAGTTATTACTTATGAACGGGCTTTGGAAAAGCTTAAGCTGGGAAACGTGCAGAAAGAAAACTATATTATTCAACCAAATGACTCTTGGTGGCTTATAGCTCGTAAAAATGACCTAAAAACAAGTGAAGTTCTAGCAGCTAACCCGGGGACAACTGTTGACACAGTGTTGAAACCTGGTCAAACTATTAACATAGAAAAGGTTTCTCCGTACTTAACAGTTGAGAGTAAAGGAACCCGGACAGATAAAGAAATCATTCCCTTCGACGAAGTTACGAAAATCGACACAACCCTTGCCAGTGGACAAACAAAAATAATTCAAGAAGGTAGGGATGGAGAAAAAGAAATTAAGTATTCTTATGAACAAAAGAATGACAAGGTTATAACTAAAACGATATTGGACGAGAAGGTCATAAAAGATTCTACCCCTCAAATTATCGCTAAAGGACCTAAACGAGAACCAGTCGTTGTCGCCTATTCACGGGGGAGTGGACAGTTCTCAGCGGGAATGATTTGGCCGATAAGAGGGAAAATTAATTCGTATTATGGATATAGGAACGGAGGTTTCCATAATGCTTTAGATATAAATGGTTCCCTAGGTGATCCCTATGTTGCAACTGCCAAGGGTAAAGTGATCAGTGCAGGGTGGAATGGGAATTATGGAAATAGCATTCTTATTGATCACGGAAACGGAATTATGACACGTTATGCTCATTCCTCGAAGCTTCTTGTTGCTGCAGGACAGACGGTTTCTCAGGGACAAACGATAGGTCTGGTGGGTTCAACTGGACGTTCTAGCGGGCCACACCTTCATTTAGAGGTCATTGTCAATGGGGATACAACCAATCCTTTGAATTATTTGCGTTAAGACAAACCATCAAGGTAGTTTTGGAAAGAATGGGCTGTCCCAAGCAGATTGCTAGAGACAGCCCATTTGAGATGTTCCAGCACAATTAGTAATACCTCAATGCTCAACTTTTCTAGAAATTGTATAACTCTCGGGATTAACGAGGATTGAGTACAGATGTTAGTTCGTGGGATTGTCAGCGAGTTGGTGGTTTTGGACTAGCATAAGGTGAATTACTTGATAAAAATACTTTATAAAACTATTGACATATACAGCAAAGAGAAATATACTAAAAAAGCAAACATATGAATACTTAATCATGTATTCAGGCGTTCGAAATCATAGAAAAGAGGTATGTAAATGGGTGATAAGAGGAATGTTGCGGATAGGTGTAACTGTACTGTTATACACGAGGAGATCGTAAATATGGTCAGGGCAAAAATGCCCCTGGAAGAAAACTTATACGACCTTGCGGAACTATTTAAAGTTTTTGGTGACTCGACTAGAATTAAAATACTTTGGGCTTTGGATGAAGCTGAAATGTGTGTCTGTGACATCGCTGTCTTGTTAAATATGACCCAATCGGCAATATCCCATCAGTTAAGAGTTTTAAAGCAGGCAAGGCTGGTGAAATATCGAAAAGACGGAAAAATTGTATTTTATTCCTTGGAAGATGATCACATAAAGCAAATATTCGACCAAGGATTAATCCATATTAATGAATAGTTGAGTCATGAGGATATAAAAGTGGTTCAGAAAGAAGGGAAATATGGTGAGTTCACTGGCAAAAAAAGAGCTTATTTTAGAGGGTCTGAATTGTGCGAACTGTGCTGCTAAAATTGAGGAGCAAGTCAAAAAGGTTGAAGGTGTTTCCGGTGCTTCCGTGAATTTTGTAACCAAGATTCTTACGATAAACATGGACAGTAGTGGAAAGCAAGAGGATGTACTAAATCAAGCCAATCAAATAATTAATAAACTTGAACCCGATGTTATCATTAAAGACAAAGCTTTGTCACGTAAGGAAAAAAAGGTATTACTATTAATTGGATTAGACTGCGCTAATTGTGCTACAAAGATTGAAAAAGCGGTTAATAGTCTTGATGGTGTGAGTTCCGCCACTGTGGACTTTGTTTCGAGAAAACTAACCATTGAAGTGGACCAGAAGCGCGACTTGTCTAAGGTCGTCGAGCAAGCATCTAAAATTGCTGTGCAGATAGAATCAGGAATCAAAGTAGTTGAAAACCAGGACAAGAAAGAGGAAAGCAAGGAAGACGAAGACGGAGGGATTAAGAAATCAAAAGCTATTCAATTAGGTATAGGAGCAGCGCTCTTTTTTGCTGCCATATTAGTTGAGCTTCCTTTCTGGCCTGAATTTGCTATATTCTTAGTGAGCTATGTTTTAGTCGGTGGGGAAGTCGTATTAAAGGCTGTTAGAAATATTTCAAAGGGTCAGGTGTTTGATGAAAACTTTTTAATGAGTGTTGCTACTATCGGTGCTTTTGCTATTAAGCAATTTCCTGAAGGGGTAGCAGTCATGCTTTTCTATCAGGTCGGCGAGTTGTTCCAAAATATGGCTGTAAACCGTTCGAGAAAGTCAATCAGTGCTTTGATGGACATTCGACCCGACTATGCAAATCTTAAGGTTGGAGAGGATATCAAGAGGGTATCTCCAGAAGAAATTAGTGTTGGAGATATCATAGTTATAAAACCGGGAGAGAAGGTCCCCCTCGATGGCAAGGTTATTGAGGGTATGTCAATGCTCGATACTTCCGCCATAACCGGGGAGTCAGTGCCCAGAGAAGTTGAGCCGGGAAACGAAATTCTTTCGGGAACCATTAATAAGAATGGTCTGTTAACCGTTGAGGTAACGAAAGAGTTTGGAGATTCAACAGTATCTAAGATCCTTGATTTAGTACAAAATGCGAATAGCAGGAAAGCTCCGACTGAACAGTTTATCACGAAATTTTCCAGGTATTATACTCCAGTCGTCGTATTTGTTGCCTTAGCAATGGCTGTTATTCCACCTTTGGTTGTTTCAGGGGCTACTTTCTCAGATTGGATCTATAGAGCTTTGGTTTTCCTCGTTGTATCTTGTCCTTGTGCTTTAGTAATTTCGATACCATTGGGTTTCTTCGGGGGAATTGGCGGAGCTGCTAAAAATGGTATTTTAGTTAAGGGCAGTAACTATCTTGAAGCTTTAAATAATGTGGATACGATAGTTTTTGACAAGACAGGCACTCTTACAAAAGGAGTGTTTAAGGTTACTGAAATTTCTACACAAGGTCATGAATCTGAAGAGAATCTATTGGAGTATGCTGCTTTTGCTGAAAGCTATTCAAACCATCCTATTGCAATTTCAATCCTGAAAGCTTACGGGAAAGAAATCAATAAAAGCGAAATAGAAAACTACGATGAAATCTCAGGGCATGGAATCAAAGTAAGTGTCAAGGGTAAACGTATCCTTGCCGGTAACAAAAAATTGATGGCTAAAGAGAATATCACGTATGATGAGGTTGATGAAATTGGTACAATAGTTCATGTAGCAATTGATGGCAACTATGCAGGCTATATTGTAATATCGGATGAAATAAAAGATGATGCCCTAAAGGCCATCAAAGAACTTAGGGGAATTGGCGTAAGAAAGCTGGTAATGCTTACCGGAGATAACAAACTGGTGGGAGATGCAATTGGACAACAGTTAGGCCTTGATGAAGTCCATGCTGAGTTACTCCCCGATCAGAAGGTTGAGAAGCTGGAACTCTTAGAAAAACAAAAGAAAACAAAAGGGAAGCTACTCTTTGTTGGTGATGGCATCAATGATGCCCCGGTACTGGCTCGTGCTGATGTTGGCGTGGCAATGGGGGGATTAGGTTCTGATGCAGCAATAGAGGCAGCGGACATTGTGATCATGACAGATGAACCCTCTAAGCTAGCAAATGCTATTAAAATAGCCAAAAGAACCCGCAGCATCGTCTGGCAGAATATAGTTTTCGCATTGGGAGTTAAAGCTATTGTACTTGTTTTAGGTGCTGGAGGTATCGCTACTATTTGGGAAGCAGTGTTTGCTGATGTCGGTGTTACGTTGATTGCTGTTATTAACGCAATGCGTGTCTTGAAAACGGATAAAATATAGTAAAGTAAAGTGCTTGATAAGAGGTTTTATATCCTTATTTAGCTATAGAAGAGAAAAAGTGAGGAAGTTCAAGGGGTCTTGATCAAACTTTTGAAGTTTGTTTCAGACCCCTTAGACTTGTTCAGCTTTAAAGGTTAATTAGCCAATTGAGTTCTAGATAAAATATCAAGGTGTGATATTGTAGTCAGCATGAGTGGGGAGGTTATTTATATACCGGATCGAGTAGAGTTCTCAACTTTTTTAGGCAAAAGTGTTTATTGTAAATTGGGTGATTCGCAATAGTTGAACGGTTGACTTATAATGAAATGTATAATTAGCACTGGGCATAGATCGTAAAACATCGGATGTTTACGATTGGATTAGAGCCTTAATATGCATGATTGGTGTCTCTGTGATACTCGGGCACCAAGGCAATAGCAGCGAAATATGCAGAGATAATGATCCTATTGGGGGAATTAAAGTGGAAGACAGGTTTAAGATCCTTGTTGTGGATGATGACCCTTTAATTAGGGAATTAATCCAGGTTTATTTAGAAGAAGAATTCCTCGTTATTCATGCTGAAAATGGTCCTAAGGCAATAGAGAAAGTCCAAACGGATGAGCCCTCTTTAGTGTTGTTAGATATTATGCTGCCAGTTATAAATGGTTTGGGAGTTTGTAAGCAAA
>JADQBO010000070.1 GCA_016278585.1 Desulfosporosinus sp. | reverse complement strand
TGTTTGCTTTGCTCCAAAACGAATCTGCTTTATTCTACATATGTTTCAGACTTTATATCCCCCTAATCTATAAAAACTGTCCCATCCATTCTAAGAGACGACTCAGAATTTCAAGATACCACCCTTAATGGTTGTTTCGACAATTATATAAAATATCAATAAAACTTTGAACAATTATTAGACTAATTATTTTTCTATCATAATACAGATAGAGTTTAACGGCAAGTTTATCATACTTGCATAGGGCGCTATGATCGAGTAGAATAATAATTGGAAGGTTGGGGAACCTTCCAAGGGGATAGTGGACAAGGTGGAGCAGGCAGTGGAACGTACGCTGCCTGTTTCGCCTTGTTTATGGATAGTTTAAAGATTAACCTTATATAAAATCGAAAGGGAGAGGCTTCTTTCGTTTATTGACTGACAAATAGTAATTATCCTTTAGGATGTATATAATAGGATAAATGAGAATTCTAGGGAGGTAACACTTGTGGAACAACAACGACTTAAGTCTAGAGCCGAAATTTCAGACGTTAACAAATGGCATCTAGAAGACATTTTTTCGGATATTAACCAATGGGAGGAAGAGTTTGCCCTCGTTGAAAAACTCTTAGAGGAAGGAAAAAGATTTCAGGGGCATTTATCAGATCATGCAGATACATTAATCTCATGCTTTGAGTGGATGGATGATTTAAGTTTACGCTTAGAAGAAGTTTATTCTTACGCCCGTATGAGGCGAGATGAGGATAATCGAATTGCAAACTATCAGGCCTTAACGGACCGAGCAGGAGCCCTTGCTGTCAAAGTGAGTAGTGCTGCGTCTTTCGTGGTCCCGGAATTATTAGCTATGCCAGAAGGGAAACTGGAAGAATTCCGAGTACAGTCTACAAAAATGGGACTATATAATCATGCCCTAGATGATATTCTGCGCAAGAAAGAACATATCCTTAGTTATATAGAAGAAAAATTACTAGCAGAAGTTGGCGAATTGGCAGAGGCCCCTGGCGCAATCTTTTCCATGGCTAATAATGCAGATCTCAAGTTCCCTGATATCGTAAATGAAAGGGGTCAATCGGTCGAATTAACTAAAGGGAACTTCATTCAATTTATGGAAAGTCATAAACAGGATGTACGGAAGGAAGCCTTTAAAACGCTTTATAATACCTATGAGAAACAAAGGAATACCTGGGCGGCTACCTTGAATTCTAGCATAAAGTCAGATGTATTCTTTGCTAAGGCTAGGCACTACCCTTCTGCTCTTGCAGCATCCTTAGATGATGATCGTGTTCCCTTAAAAGTGTATGAATCTTTAATTGATACAGTCCACGAATTTTTGCCGCAAATGCATCGGTATATTCAGCTCCGCAAAAAGGCTTTAAATCTCAATGAGTTACATATGTATGATATCTATGTGCCGATTGTCCCTGAAACGACCATGACCATAACCTATGAAGAAGCCAAAAATATGGTTACTGAAGGACTGACCCCGCTAGGCAAAGACTACCTTAGTATCCTAGAAGAAGGTTTTACAAAGGGCTGGGTTGATGTTTATGAAAATGAAGGAAAAACAAGCGGAGCTTATTCCTGGGGTACATATCGTGCGCATCCATATGTGTTACTGAATCATCAAGACACTCTGAATTCTATGTTTACCCTTGCTCATGAGATGGGGCATTCGTTACATACCTATTTTTCAAATCGCAAACAACCTCATCTTTATGCTGGTTATAAAATTTTTGTTGCTGAAGTTGCATCGACGTTAAATGAATCATTGGTGATGGAGCATCTTCTGAAAAATACTAAAGACCCTAAAACTTTAGCTTATTTGATAAATCATTATCTTGAGCAGTTCCGGGGAACTATTTTTAGGCAAACTATGTTTGCTGAATTTGAAAAAATGACTCATTCGGTTGTTGAAAAAGGTGGAGCCTTAACTGCCGACAATCTCTCCGAAATGTATCGGGATTTAAATCAAGTATATTATGGATCAGATGTTGTTCTCGATCCGGAAATTGCCTTAGAATGGGCCCGTATACCCCATTTTTATAATGCGTTTTACGTTTATAAATATGCAACAGGTTTCTCTGCGGCCATTGCCTTTGCGCGAGCTATTCTTGAGGAAGGGGAACCAGCGGTAACCAGGTATTTAGAGTTCTTAAGTGGTGGAAGTTCAGATTATCCAATCGAATTATTAAGAAAAGCAGGGGTAGATATGGAGACTCCTGCTCCTGTGCGAGATGCTTTAAAGGTTTTTGCTGAGCTTGTAGGGCGATTGGAAGAACTCTTAAAGTGAGTTAAGGTTTGACCAAGGTTCGAAATCGTGGATCCTTACGAACAGGTGCGAAGTCATGCTCATTTCGGGCAACTTCCTTGACATCTGTATCAAGTGCTATGGCCAGTGTTAAATAGTCTAGGACTTTGTCAACATTTCCTTGGCGACCGTATATACTGGCAATGCCATAATAGCTCCACGTATCTCGATTGTCGAGTTGTATAGCCTTTTCATAGGCAGCGATCGACTCATCCCAACGACCAGCCAATTCATAGGCTAATCCTAGGTTGAAATTTGCATAAACAAATGACGGGTTTAGATCAAGGGCTTGCTGAATTAGAGCAAGCCCTTGGTCGTGGTATCCTTGAAAAGCAAGGGTTGCCCCCTTAGCATTTAATGCTTCATAACATAAAGTGTCGATTTGTAAGGCTTGATTAAAGAGGTCCAGAGCTTCTGGAAATTGACGTTGATAATAAAGGGTAAGTCCTTGTTCATAAAGAGTTAATGCTTGAGAATCTGAGATATGGACAGGCCTAAGAGGGGAGGTCGGGGAGGGCTGCTGTGACTGAAGGGCAGAAGGGGAATTATTATGTTCTTCGGTAAGGGTTGAGTTTAAGGAAGTCGCTGATTCTGTTAAGGATTGAGCTTGTTTTATATATAAAATAGTTATTGTAGAACTAATGATGATAACACAGACTAGTAGGATGAATCTAAGTGAATATTGTTTTAGCATAAGCCACTCCTTTATGATTGACGTATTTTAAAAACACGCTTTTATTAAGAATTCTTGATAAGATTATAGCATAATATTAGGGATAGAGATGGTGAATACAATCTAACTAAGTTAAAACTTTGTCAACGATATCCCTAAATTGGAAAACTTGACAAGTCATGTACCGGGGAATATGATATTTTTAGGGTATTAAACCTTAGCGTGGAGTTATGAATTGTACTTAGAAAAGAGATAAAACACCCTTTCTGAACTAAGAATTTGTTATACTTTGGATGGAGGTTCGTATGGATACTATTGCAGTAGAAGATAACTTACTCCACATCATTCAAGTAGCACAAGGGTTTTATGCTCGAAAAGACCGCGCCCATGATTTAGAGCACGCCTTAAGAGTCCGGGAGTGGGGTAGAAAACTAGCTCAGGAAGAAGGAGCAGATACTACGATCATTGAGTTGGCAGCATTACTCCATGATATTGGTCGTTCTGGTGCAGTTGAAAAAACCCATGCCGAAAGCAGCGCAGGGTTGGCAGTGAATATTTTGCAAAAAGGCGGATATCCTGAGGACATAGTTGGCGCTGTTAAAGAAGCGATCATTTGCCATTCTCGTGAGGCAGGGCATGAGCCAAATACCCTTGAAGCAAAAATATTGTATGATGCTGATAAATTGGATTTCGTCGGAGCCATTGGATTAGGACGATTATTTACATGGGCTGGAGTACAAGGGTGGAATTTAGTAGGCGAAAACTCCTGTGAAGCGTTTTACAAAGAAAGAATTTGTGGTTATAAAGACCACTTATTTACGAAATCAGCTAAAGCTTATTTCGATCCTTTATTTCTTTACATGGAAGGGTTTTGGCAAGAGTTGCATGCTGAACGACTTAAAATATCTCTTTCTGGACAAGCTAGTACTATATAGAGGCTTGTCTGAAAGGATGAATCAATATCATGCGTTGGCTTTGGCGGCTATTTATGTTCGTTGTTTTGCTTGGACTCATTCAGACCCTATTTGTTTCGCAACCAAAGGTCTTTATTGCCTGGCCAGAAGGGCAGAGTTGGGTTCAAAAAATTCAAGGAGAACTAAGAGAATGGCAACGATTATCTCAAGATTTACCAGCAAGCATTGAAGTTGAAGTCCGTCGTCTTTGGAAGGATTTTGAACCAAATGGAAATGGTAAAGAAGTTTAATTTGGTAATTAAGGGATGTATTTACGAGTTTAGTTTAAAAAAATTTAGAAGTATGGTATATTAAGAATTAATTCTATGAAAAGGAGTGAAGAAAATGGTTAAAATTACTGAAATAGCTGCCGAGAAGGTTAAAGAAGTGCTTAAGAATCAAAATAAAGAGAATGCATTTCTTCGTCTTTATCTTGTAGGTGTAGGCTGAGGTGGGCCGAATTTCGGCATGACTCTGGAAGAGTCAAAAACAGACGATGATATTCTTGATGAAGAGCACGGCGTGTCCATCCTAACGGACAAAAAACTTACTTCTCACTTAGAAGGGGCTGTCGTTGATTATATTGAATCTAACACTGGTGGTGGATTCGAAATTCGTACGGCGAAGTCCGGCGGTGGCTGTGGCGATAGTTGCGGCGGAAGTTGTTAATAGTCTTAAAGAGGGGAGCTCATATCGAGCTCTCTTTTTTATACTGTCAGAAAGCATAAACTTTCGTTATCTACTGCAAGAAGGACTAATTCGTGCGAAGACAATGTCTTCGTGTGTGGGCATCAGCCAAGTTTTCTTTATCCTTAAAAAGTGACGATTTTAGGTTATTGTACTTGGGCTGTATAGGATAGGAGCCTATGTTATTATGGCTAAAGCCAATACAGAGTGTGATTAGGTCTTGAGTATAGCAAGTAAATATGTTAGTCTAATGCCCATAATAGATCTACTTGCGTCTACAAAAGGGAGGAAGAACCATGACTATGCCACGAGAAGAATCTAACCGTGCCATTATAACGGTATTAGGTCTTGATCAAATTGGAATTATCGCGTGGGTCTCTGGGCGTCTAGCGGAATATCGTGTAAACATATTGGATATTAGTCAAACCATTCTCAATGAATTTTTCACAATGATCATGGTGGTAGATCTAGAACCTGCTACGTTGGAACTCGTAGTATTGGCACGTGAGCTCGAAGAAGAGGCGAACGAAAAAGGATTACAGGTAAAGGTGCAACACGAAGATATTTTTACGTTTATGCACCGTATCTAATGATTAGAAGGTTGAAGATACGTAGAATAGTGGAGGTAAGTCGATGACCATTACGTTCGCAAGAGAAGAAATACAACAAACGATTAACATGATTCATAAAGAAAATCTTGATATTCGAACAATTACAATGGGGATCAGTCTACTTGATTGTAGCTCAGATGATATCGGAAAAATGGAGACGAGAATCTATGATAAAATCACCAAAAATGCAGGACGATTAGTGGCTGTTGGTGAGCAAATCTCAGCTCGTTACGGAATTCCCATCATAAATAAACGGGTTTCTGTAACTCCTATTGCGATTGCGGCAGCCCAAATGAATTCGGAAGAAATGGTAAGGATTGCTAAGGCCTTAAACCAGGCGGCCCGTGAGATCGGTATTAATTTTATCGGCGGTTTTTCTGCATTAGTTCAGAAAGGATTTACTACAGGGGACATGGCCCTGATTGACTCTATACCACAAGCCCTCAGTGAGACTGAATTTGTCTGTTCGTCAGTTAATATCGGAACGACAAAAGCTGGAATTAACATGGATGCAGTTCTTAAAATGGGTGGAGTAATTCTTAAATCTGCACAACTTACTGCGGATAAAGATGGAATAGCGGCTGCAAAATTAGTGGTATTTTGTAATGCCCCAGAAGATAATCCATTTATGGCAGGGGCTTTTCATGGCGTAGGAGAACCTGATAGCGTGATAAACGTAGGAGTAAGTGGTCCTGGGGTCGTAGCAAAGGTTGTAAAAGAGTGCCCAGAAGCAGATTTTAGTGAGCTTTCTAATATGATTAAAAAAACTGCCTTTAAAATAACCCGGATGGGAGAGCTGATTGGGCGATCAGCGTCAAAGGCCTTAAAGGTTCCTTTTGGAATTGTAGATCTTTCTTTGGCACCAACGCCTGCAGTTGGAGACAGTGTAGCTGAAATACTTGAAAATATGGGCCTTGAGCGATGCGGAACCCATGGAACCACTGCTGCCCTAGCCCTGCTTAATGATGCAGTTAAAAAGGGAGGTGCTATGGCATCGTCTCACGTTGGAGGTTTAAGCGGTGCTTTTATACCTGTTTCTGAGGATGCAGGAATGGTGAGAGCGGTTGAAGAAGGGGCGTTGACTCTTGATAAGTTGGAAGCAATGACCTGTGTCTGTTCAGTCGGTCTTGATATGATTGCTCTACCAGGGGATGTTAGCGCAGAGACGATTTCGGCTATTATAGCTGATGAAGCAGCAATAGGGATGATCAATAAGAAAACGACTGCGGTACGAGTGATTCCTGCGATTGGAAAAAAAGCCGGAGATCGAGTGGAATTCGGAGGGCTGTTGGGGGGAGCACCTATCATAGCCATCCATCCTTATTCTTCAAAATTGTTCGTTAATCGCGGGGGTCGAATTCCTGCTCCAATTATAAGCCTTACTAATTAAGTCTACATTTTGAATTCATTTTGTTTAATCTACAAAAAGAGAACTTCATATATGAAGTTCTTTTTTTAGTTTGAAGAATTCCTATAAGATTTTGGGAATCGTAAAGGGGGGGAGGATTGAGCCTAAGGAAAATAATGGTTGGATAGTGCGTTTGGATTGGGATACACTGTTGTGGGGTTAAGGGAAACGTTCTTTTTCTACAAGATAGGTAAAAGTTC
>JADQBO010000033.1 GCA_016278585.1 Desulfosporosinus sp. | reverse complement strand
GCTAACTTTGTATCTCTCGGCCATCTACAACAACAAACCCAGGTTTTCACAAGCTAACAATAACTTGATATGTTGGTGTCAGGCACGGGAGCCTGTAATTGTGCCGCTAACATCAACGCACGTGGAGACGATAATAGTGCTAAATTTGCCTTGAGTAGAAGGCTTGGTATGAGCAGGATGTAGAGTTAGATCCTATTAGAATCAGCAAAAGGCTGGTCGAAAGAATTAAACCTTGTTAGTTGGAATGATACACATGCTGTCCCCTTTGATTCTTTGTCCCCATGAGCCATCCCGGGCTAACTTTGTATCTCTCGGCCATCTACAACAACAAACCCAGGTTTTCACAAGCTCAACAATAACTTGATATGTTGGTGTCAGGCACGGGAGCCTCCACACGGGAGCCTCCTTGACTACCTTGCACCTTTATGTTGGTGTCAGGCACGGGAGCCTCATATATAACTGGACAGTCCAGATTTCTTAGGTAAACTCATATTGGTAGTAACCAATGGGAAAGAGGAAACTAGGCTGGTAGGCCGATGATGTTTCCTCTTTCTTTTATCCTTTTTTAAGATTGTCATGTGATCTACTTTGCCACATGACAACCATTATCTACTAGCACCGTCAGATGAGTCAAGAAAAAGGCGCTCCTTTAACGTCAGTTAAAGTGAGCGCCCACAGTATAGGAATGAATTTTAGTGAGATTTTTAAGGATATTTCTGCGGGACTTTTGGTTACAGATGCAGATTTTAATGTGATCTGGGCCAAATCGCCAAAAGATTGACGACTTTATATCGGGGTTTAGAACCGGGGAATTAAAATCCTTTACCAAAATAGCCTTTGGGATGGTTATTACCTATAGTAGCTTTGAAATAATCACATAATCTTCCTGTTGAATGTATGAACCAAATTTCTGTTGACAGGGTGTTGACAGGCACGGGTTATGTATGATCTGGATCACAGCAATCATTAGCAGAAGAAGGTATCCTGAGATTACAACATGCAATTCCACGTAATTCGACTAGATACTCGTCATATTAAGGTTAAGAATGATGGAAGAAGCTGCCATGAAAGCAACAATTGACAGAATGCTAAGAATGAAGGAGTAGATGGACAATGTTTATGAATATTATCGATTTTCCGCCAGTAGCTGAGGGTCAGGACGAAACGTTTCGTTTATGGTTTGACTGGTCCACTGAAGAGTATAAAAGTCATCAGGGCTTTATAAGTAGAAAGCTGTTAAAACCGATTAAAAATGGTAACTATGTAGGAGTCGTTGAACACGAAAGCTATGATACATTCATGGCGATGCATACCAGTCCTACCCAAGCGGAAGCACGCAAACGTGTAGATAAGCTGCTGCAGGGAAATCCAACGCCACATTTTTTCACAATCGTCGCTGAATGATCAAAACCTGAGCTGAGCATCATTCATGTGGATCCTGCTCAAGAAACCGATGCGTTATTTTTTCAGAAACTAGATGAAACTGATTTAAGAAGAAAAGAAAAAAGGGAGTTTGATGAAATGTTACAAATGATAGTTATTTTTACGATGGCGGTACTCATGATTATGGCTTTCCCTAAAAAGGCAAGCGCGCACTGTGATACGATGGACGGCCCGACAGCTATCGATGGTATGAAAGCGCTTGAACAAAGAATATCAACTATGCGTTAAAATGGATTATGCCCGAAGGTGAAGAAGAACTGTCGAGCATCTTTCAACTAAGCCTTAAGGTGCGGCAGCTTAATGATGATGCGAAAGAAGTGGCAGATAGGTATTTCCTAGAAAACCTAGTCCGAATTCACCGGGCGGGCGAAGGCGCCCCCTATATAGGGCTACAACCAGCTGGGGTGCCCATAGATAAAAAAGTGGCTGCAGCCGATAAATGCATTGAAGTCGGCAACCTTTCACCCCTTGATGGGCTAGTATTACCGAACGAAATGCCCGAACTGGAAAAAAGACTGCACAAAGCGCTAGCCCTAAAAGACTTTGACCTGAATGATGTGCAGGCGGGCAGAGAGTACATATATGAATATGTAAGTTTCTTTTAAGTTTCCGAAGGCGAAGACCACGATCATAGCCACGGCTATGAACCTAAAGCAGCCGAAACGCTTCATGAGCATCACAAGTAACGAATAATCTATAACATATTAAGACATTGCCATTCTTCCCACAGGTGGAGAATGCAATGTCATATATAAAGGTTGTAAAGTAATGATACAAATCATCAGTCAATGGGTATTACCAGTCATTATTGGCATGGCCATCGCAGTAATCCTGCAGCGACTTGTATTATTTTGTCCTGGTGAATTCCTGTTCCATGGAGCCAACCCTAGAATCAGGAGACAGACTACTGATGGCTCGGATACATGCCCGTCATCAGGTGAAACGGAAGGATATCATCGCGTTCTATTCCCAGGAGTACGAGATGGTGATGATTAAAAGAGTAATCGGACTTCCTGGTGATTCGGTGACAATTCAGTATGATGCTCGTATTTGTACTAACGGTGAAAAGTTTCAGGAGGCATATGTTCATTTTTCAAATAATCAAAGTGGAAAGCTTAACGTGCCTAAGCATCAGTACATGCTGCTAGGGGATAACCGCAAGTATTCCACAGACAGCAGATCGTGGGCAGAGCCCTTCATTGCTGAGAAAGACATACTAGGAAAGGCCGTCTTTCGAGTTTATCCTTTCCGAAGAATGAGGTATTTTGCATCTCAGGACTAGTAGCTCACAAATATATCGATGGAATCGAAGATGACATCGGAAAGAGGATAACATTCACCTTGTTATCCATCATGTGTAAGTTGAATAACAGGAGACCTAGGGCGGCTTCTAAGTAGAAAAGCGGTGCCAGTTGGATTTCCCTGGACATTGAGATACTAAAAAAACATGAAAGAAGGAACATAATATGTCAAAACAATTAACATTTAATGAAGTAAAGGAAAGTCAGTTTAAAACGTTGGAACAATATGTTCCGGTTGTAGCACGAGTTCATGGAGGTAATCACCCAGAATTTCATGAAGTTCATAAATTATTTAATACAATCAATAAGAAAACCAAAGAAGCAGGGTCAGAAAAGCCTGAGTTAAACGAAGAATTTGATAAGTTGCGTGAAATTACAAATAATTATACGGTTCCAGTTGATGTATGCGAAAGTTATGAAGCAGTTTACAAAATGTTAGCTGAAGTAGATAAAGCATATCAAGCATATCAAGCTTAAGTACAAATGATCAAGTTCAATCCTTAATTAAAATCGACTAGAACAACCTTGAGAAAATAATAATTAAGCAAGACGGTGACGAAATGATGCAAAGATTTATATTAAGTAAGAAAAATCAAATAACATTCATCAGTGGAGTTTTAATTGCAATTGGATTTATCGGTAAATTTGGTTTTGGAAATGTAGAGGTACTTCATTGGGCATTGATTATCGCTTCATTTTTAGGAATTGCACCTATTGCAATCCAAGCGTATCAAGCATTAAAAGTCAAAGTTATCAGTATTGATGTTTTGGTTACTATTGCAGTTACCGGCGCATTTCTAATTAAAAATTATGAAGAGTCAGCTATTGTTACATTCTTATTTTTATTTGGTGCTTTCCTCGAACAACGTACATTGAATAAAACTCGTTCTGCGATTAAGGAATTAATTGAAATGGCACCGGGAAGTGCTTTGAAACAAATGGAAAATGGGGAATTTAACGAGGTAGAAGTAGATGAAGTTGACGTCGGTGATATTTTACTTGTTAAAACTGGTGCGAAAGTGCCTGTTGATGGTACTGTTTCAGGAGAAGGTCATATTAATGAAGCAAGTATTACCGGTGAATCCGTTCCGGTAGGTAAAAAGAAAGATTCTCAAGTCTATGCCGGAACGATTTTAGAAAATGGAACCATACAAATTGTTGCTGATCGCGTCGGCGAGGATACTACTTTTGGTAAAATTATTGAGTTAGTCGAAGAAGCACAAGATTCAAAATCAGAAGCCGAACGTTTTATTGATAGATTTTCTAAATACTACACTCCAGCTGTTTTAGTCCTTGCGGTTATTGTATGGTTATTTTCACGAGATTTTGAACTTGCAATTACAGTCTTAGTTCTCGGCTGCCCGGGGGCATTGGTTATCGGTGTACCTGTTTCAAACGTTTCAGGCATTGGTAATGGAGCACGCAACGGTGTTCTTCTAAAAGGCAGTGAAGTCATTAACGATTTTAGTAAGGTTGATGCCGTAATATTTGACAAAACAGGCACATTAACAGTAGGAAATCCTAAGGTAGCTGACAGCGAATTTTATACAAACAATATGGATGTAGTATTAGGTTACCTGGCAAGCGTGGAAAGTGAATCAGACCATCCATTAGCTAAAGCAGTCGTAGAGCACATTGGAGACACAAAATTCTATCCGGTTGAAAACACAGATGTTGTAAAAGGCGGCGGAATTGTCGCTCGTGTCGACGGGCATAGAGTCGCAGTGGGTAATGTTGCCCTGATGGAACAAGAAAATGTTCATTTAAATGAAAAAGTACGTGAAGATATTGCTCGATATGAACAAAAGGGAAACTCACTTGTTCTAACATCAGTTGATGGTGAATTAAAAGTATTAATGGGTATTCGTGATCAAATCCGTCTAGGTGTAAAAGAAGATCTCCAAAAGCTAAAAAAATTAGGTGTTAAAAGTCTAATAGTTCTTTCAGGAGATAACCAAGGAACAGTTGATTTAGTAGCACGTGAACTTGAATTGACAGAAGCCCACGGACACATGTTACCGGAAAATAAATCAGCGTATATTGCAGAGTTACAAGCTAAAAGTCAAATTGTCGCATTTGTTGGAGATGGAGTAAACGATAGCCCTTCTCTGGCTCTGGCAGATATCGGCATTGCTATGGGAAGTGGTACAGACGTAGCCATTGAAACGTCAGATGTTGTCTTAATGAATTCTGACTTCAGTCGCTTACCCCATGCATTGGGTCTAACAAAAGCAACAGCGAATAACATGCGTCAAAATATTGTTATCGCCATAGGAGTTGTACTAGTTCTGCTTACCGCCTTATTCTTCAGTGAATGGATGAGCATGTCAATTGGTATGTTAGTACACGAAGCTAGCATCTTAGTCGTAATCTTAAACGGTATGAGACTCCTTAGGTACAAATTAGCATGAAGAAATATAAATTACGAATTTCGAAATCAATTTAATATTAACAACTATAGTGTATTATGTAAATATAAAGAGAAAGAGCTGACGAAGTAGGCTTAGTAAATAATGAATAAGAGGAGAGATGAAAAATGCATAAAGCAACTATTCAATTAGGACCATTAACTTGCCCATCATGTTTACAAAAAATTGACAAGACAGTAAAATCCTTAGATGGTGTGGATAAAGAAAGTGTAAATGTGCTATTTAATTCAAGTAAAGTGAAATTGAACTTTGATGCTGAAAAACTATCAGTGGAAAAAATCGAAAATGCCATCACTGTACTGGGATATGAAGTAATAAAAACTCAAGTAAAACCTGTATAAGAATTAACAAAGATAGAGGTCCCCTGTCACTCGCTGAGGAAAGCTTAGATTTGTGGGATAACTTCAATAGTGATCGCGAAAAACCCTAGGCATACGAAAATACGGACGGCAAAGAGTCAAAATGAACGTACACGCAGTCGAGGCGATGCAAACATACCTGGCGACGATGCGAATTTGGCGCATATCCTTGCGAGTAAAAACTATGTCTGGATAGTTACTGCGCTCGTTTACCGTACCTAACCCTAAAATAACAATTGGAGAAAAAGTAAACTTGTCAGAATAAGAATACGAAAAGGGGGCTGGGTCTTGACACGATTAAACGAAGATAAGCAAAGGTTGAGAGCAAGCCCAGCGAAGCGAGCCAATAGACCGAGATCCTTTGATGCCATCGATCAATGGGCAGCAATGACAGAGGGTCTGGACGAATGATAAACGCTTTTTTCATTCAGAGGGTCCCTGTCCGTGGAGGGGCCAACAAAAGGGCCATAATTAGGGCCAACCGAAGGTACACTACCACCTGAACTAGGCAGAACTTCGCCGGCAGCCGAACGTCGATTTATGAAGACGGTCCAGGTAATGGCAACGATTTGGATGAAACGGGAAACCTGTCCAGGTGGATGGTGCAGGTCTATAGGTGCGGAAGACTAGAAATTACCTATGGTCATACCCATGGTCAGAAGAGAGTTATATACTTCTCGCACCGACCCACAACATCGAACCCAGGTCTTCACAAGCTCAACAATAACTTGATAAGTTATAAGTTGGTGTCAGGCACGGGGTCCCCTACCCCCAGGCACGGGGTCCCCCCGAACGTCCAGGGAAGGCCGTCACACATATCAGTTGTTTTTGTATCACTTGTAAGGCCGTAACTGTTCAAATCAGCAACACCTGTTCTCATTTGCCTTAATTGGTACAGGAAAAGTTATAATAAATGTTGTCCCGCTGGGATTAGAATCGACACAGATCTTGGCGTTATGAGATTCTACAATTCTATAGCAGGTTGCTAGACCCAACCCAGTCCCACTATCTTTAGTGGTAAAGAAAGGTGTCCCTAGCTTATTAGTATGTTCAGGTGGAATACCACATCCTTCATCCTCAATTGCTAGTATTACCTTGCTATCTTGTAAATAGCTTTCAAGGGTTAAGCAACCTCTTTCCTCCATTGCTTCAAGTCCATTGCGGGTTAGATTGAGAATTATTTGAGAGATTTCTTTAGCATTTAATTCAATATTCGGAATCTCCCCTGGTTTGAAACAAATTTGTTTATTTTGGGTCATTAGCGTTGCATAAATCATCTGACAAAAAGTCAAATATCAAATGGCAAAG
>JADQBO010000284.1 GCA_016278585.1 Desulfosporosinus sp. | reverse complement strand
ATGTCAGTCTGCATGAACGCACCTTTGATTTCAGGGTCTTCTTGTGTCCTTATTCCGCGTTTCAATGGGAATGACATCCTCAAAGGAATTCACCGTTTCCACCCAACTCTCTTTGCTGGAGTACCTACGATGTATATAGGCCTCATTAATCATCCTCGATTAGCACGTTATAGTCTTTCTTCCCTACGCGGTTGTTTTGTTGGAGCAGCACCGCTAGCCCCGGAAGTTAAGCGCCAGTTTGAAGAACTTACTCAAAGCAGACTCATGGAAGGGTATGGACTAACTGAAGCCGTTACAGCGCTCTGTGCCAATCCTTATCGCGGCATAAATAAGACAGGTAGTATTGGTCTACCCTTTGCTGACGTTATTATGCAGGTTAGAGATATTGAGACCGGGAAAAACCTTCTTCCCCCCCTTGAAATTGGGGAAATAGTGCTTAAGGGTCCTGAAGTCATGCTCGGATACTATAATCAACCCCAAGCAACTGCTTCGGCAATTCGAGATGGTTGGCTTTACACTGGCGATCTGGGTTACATGGATGAAGACGGTTATTTCTATATCGTAGACCGCAAGAAGGATATGATTATTACTGGCGGTTTTAATGTGTATCCCCGTGAAGTAGAAGATATTCTCTATCAGCACCCCTCAGTAAAAGAGGCTTGTGTTATTGGCATCTCTGATGACTATAAAGGGGAACAGGTTAAGGCATTTATCACCTTAAAAGAAGGTGAAATTGTTGAAGAACAAGAGATCATCACGTTCTGTCGGCGGCATCTGATACCTTATAAAGTTCCGCGACAGGTTGAGATTCGCCCCGAACTCCCTATGACAGCCATCGGAAAAATATTAAAGCGAACTCTTCGGGAACAAGACAAGGACATTTTGTCCACCCTACTCCAATAGATACTCAACCAAAGTCTGGATACACACCTGGACAATCTTTTAAATCATAAGGAGGAGCCACTTTATGCCAGAAGACAAGAGTCTAGCAGACTCTACAGAATCACTGGAACTACTTCTTGAAGAATCAACTCTAAAAGGCTTAGAACGTCTAAAGCGCTATCCTCAGCAGAAATTTATGGGCTACTTTTGTTCATATTTTCCAGAAGAACTCATAATTGCTGCAGGTTTAAACCCCTTACGTCTGTTCCCAGATTCAGAGAACTGCACTCCGGTTGAACTTCCAGCTTATTGCTGTTCATTAGCTCGGGGAACCCTAGACATGGACATAAGAGAGAAGTGGAGCGATCTTGTCAGCATCGGGTTTACCCATACCTGTGATACGATGCAGTGTCTAAGTGGAATCTGGGCAGCCAACAGTCACGCCAAGACTATTGATATTGTTCCCCCAGTTATGTTAAAGGCCCCTGGGGCTTCTGGCTACTTCCTCGCTGAACTGAATAGGCTTATAATCCAGTTGACAGCCATAACTCAACAAGAAATTAATGAAGAATCCCTTCGAGAGGCCATAGTATTATGTGCTCAGACTCGTAAATTGGCAACTGAACTCGATGAACTCCGCCCTAATCTTCCTTCCCCTTTGATTTTCTCCATTCTCAGAGCTGGACAACTAATGCCACGTTCGGATTATGCTCTAGCCCTTGAAAAATGCCTCCCAGTGTTAAAGGACATGGCCAATAAGCCCAATCGAAGAACAAAGGTATTAGTAAGTAGTGCCGTCTTAGAAAATGATAGTTTATTTGAAATGATCGAAGAATTAGGGGGCAGAGTCGTTGCTGATGATACATGTACAGGTTATCGCCATTACTCAGGCATCACATCACTCGAGTCAGAGAATCCGCTGATGGATATCGTCCAAAGGTATTCTGAAATGCCCCCCTGTCCATGCAAAAACCGCGGACTTAACGAACGCATCTCGTACTTAACTGATTTAGCTAAACAACGACAAGCCCAAGGCGCTATTATTGTCATCCGAAAATACTGCGAACCCCATGCTTGGGATGTGGTTTCACTAAAGGACAGTTTCCACAAAGCCGATATTCGAACTCTAACACTTGAACTTGAAGGAGCCAATGTAAGTGGACAAGAGAGAACAAGACTTCAGGCCTTTTTAGAGAGTTTACTGGAAAGTCCTGGACAGTAAAGGAGAACCGCTTAATGAAAAACGCAGTTGGGAATAAACATCAGGGACAAGTAAAATCTCGTAGTTACCGCCCTATAGCTAGTAGCAAAGCTCTCCAAAAAACCATGGGTCGTTATTATGCCTTGACGAACTATCACCGTTACTGGGGCAAATTCCTACGACGTCCATTAGCTTGGGTCACCAGTGGAGCACCGGTCGAACTCCTACGTGCCTTTAATATACATTCCGCTTACCCCGAACAATATGCAGCTATCTATAGTGCACGTAATGCGACTGTGGATCTGTGTGAAGTCGCTGAAGCGGCTGGCTATTCCCAAGACCTCTGTTCCTATGCTCGATCAAATATCGGTGGTGTCCTAAGACCAGACCTTGCCCCTTTAGGCGGCATGCCTAAGCCTGACCTTTTGGTTGCCTGTAATAATATATGTGGAACAGTTTTGAAGTGGTATGAAGTTTTAGCCCGTCATTTCAATGTTCCACTCTTGGTGCTGGATACACCTTTTCTTACCGATGAATTAACCCCCCAAGCTAAAGACTACGTCTTGGAACAGTTACACACAATGGCAGCAGAATTAGAAAAAATAACGGGGCGGCCCCTTAGTCAAAAAAGCTTAGCTAAACAGATGGATCTGAGTCGTGAAATCACCTCACTCTGGAAAGAAACCCGCCAATATTGTAAAGCAAGTCCCTCTCCCCTCAATGCTCCTGATCTTTTTATCCATATGGCACCCATTGTGGTCCTTAGAGGCTCGAAACAAGGAATTGATTATTACCGTAAACTTAGAGACGAAGTAAAAGAACGTGTAAATCTCGGTCAGGGTGCAGTCGAAAACGAGCAGATTCGCCTAGTCTGGGATAACATCGCAATTTGGCCTCAGTTATTCAGTTTTTATAAAATGTTTGCAGAAAAAGGAGCATGTTTTGTTACGGACACCTATAGTGGCGGGTGGGCTGTCGAGCAAGCCCCCGGCAATCCGATGGAAAGTTTAGCTGCGACTTACACTGAAGTTTTCCTCAATCGTTCCCCGAACTATCGTGCCCATCAGTTAATTAACCTAATCAAGGAATACAACGCCAATGGTTTTGTCATGCATTCGAATCGCTCCTGTAAACCCTATTCTTTAGTCCAAGATGTAATTCGTAGAGAAGTAATGCGTGTAACCGGGGTCCCTGGGTTAATGATTGAAGCGGATATGGCAGATCCCAGAGCCTATGCCGAAGAACCTGTCCGCAATCGAGTTCAAGCATTCTTAGAAACATTCGACGATTTTACATAATCGAGTTACAAAGTTCGAAACAATCATCTGACAACGAAAATCGAGCTAGACACAAGGCTATATTTAGGGTGCCTTGACCTTCGAACTATACGCTCGAATAAGGAGGAAATTTCATGCAAAAATACTTTGTAGGAGTTGATATCGGTTCTCTTACCGTTAAAGTAGTTCTCATAAACAATGATTTGGAGATTATTGGTCTGGCAAAAACTCGCGCAGGTTACAGCGGACGAGAGGTCGCCACACGTTTGAAAGAGCAAGTGCTTTTAGAGTCAGGTCTGACGACTGAAGTGGTAAGCACCACGGTCGCAACCGGTTATGGACGAGTCACTTTCCCTTCGGATCGAGAAATCTCTGAAATTACTTGTCAAGCTAAAGGGATTACTCATCTTTTCCCTAACGCAAGAACTGTCATTGATATTGGAGGACAAGATAGTAAAGTGATAAAGTTACTTTCCAATGGTAAAGTTGCAGACTTTACTATGAACGACAAATGTGCTGCCGGTACGGGTAGATTCTTGGAAGTAATGGCCTCAGCCTTAGAGGTGGAATCCCATGAGATTGGTGAATTAGTTTCCGCCTCTGAAAACCCAACAAAAATCTCATCGTTTTGCACAGTGTTTGCTGAGTCCGAAATCATTTCTCAGGTTTCGGCAGGCGCACAAAAATCGGATATTTTAGCTGGAGTCTGTGATTCAGTAGCTAGTAGAGTAGCTTCAATGACTCGTCGAACTGGATTGGAGATGGATATCGTGTTTACAGGGGGAGTAGCCCTTAATCGAGGTGTTGTTAACACCTTATCTAAACATCTAGGCCACCCCCTGCTCGTATTTCAAGAGCCGGTAATTACAGCTGCTTTGGGCGCAGCATTACTTGCCAGGGAGATCCATAAATGATGACCCTTACCTCTTGCCTAGGTTAGTATAATCAATCTAATCTCTCATTCAAAATAATAAAAAAGCGATTTAATAAAATCGCTTTTTCATAATTTACTGATGAAGTTATAATCCTATAAAACTTAGGTTCGAACAGTTCTCTCCTCAGTCTTATAGCTTACGTTTCTGACAAAAGAGCTTGCTTCGTCAAGCGCCTTCCCGGATGTTGCAAATACCTCATCGTCTTCCATAAAGATATTCTCTTTTCCGACGTGATCAATAATATGCATTTTGTCCAACATATTAAGAATTTTAGGCGTAATGCCAGATAGAATAACTCTTTTTTCATCTTCCAAGCCCCTGTTAATGAATGCTTCGATAACTTCTAATGCAGTAATATCGATCATTGAAACACCCTTGAAACGAATCAGGAAAACTTTTGAGTTGGAGTAGGAGTCACTCAACTTTTTATCCAGATCGGCCGAAGAACCAAAATATAAGTTCCCTTCCAGTTGAAGAATTGAGATAGACGTATCCTGCCCGTCAACAGTCTGTTCCACGAAACGCCCGTCACTTCCTCTAACCGGCTCAAGGGTTTTGACACTTGCTATACCGGAATCTTTAAGATAAAGGAGCAAAGAGATTGCAACGCCTGCATAAATAGCGTTTTCCAAATGACGTGCAAAGACTGTGGTTAACATGGTTATTAATAATACCAGCGCATCATTGCGGTTAGTTGTTAACACTTTTTTCAGTGCAACTTTATCAATCATAGAGTAGGCAACTAACATGATAACCCCTGCTAAACTTGCATTTGGGATATACCTTGCATAAGGTGCAAAGAAAACTAGGACTACGAGAATTATTAACCCGACTAATACACCTGTTAATCTCGTTTTGCCCCCATTTTGGTAGGTTATGGCAGAGCGCGTAAAGGAACCTGAGCCGGCTATACTACTAAAGAAAGCTCCCCCTATATTAGCCATACCCTGACCAATAAATTCTTGGTTTGGGTCTATCTTTTGATGAGTTTTGGAGGCAATGGCTTTAGAGATGGCTACTGCTTCAACCAAACCGATGACTGCAATGACTGCTGCGCCTGCTCCCAAATCACTGACAGCCGCGAGAGTAAAATTGGGCATACTTAACGGTGGGATAGCTGAGGGTATTTCCCCAACAACCTTGACCGCATATTGTTCCAAATCTAAGATCATCACTAAAATTACCGAACAAATAACACCTAATAATGCTCCTGGCAAGTTCTTATTAATCTTTTTACAGATTAATATTACTGCAATAGTAAACATACCTACACCGAAAGCGTAATAATTCATTTGTCCAATATTTTGGAAACTAGCTACAACCTTGCCGATACTAGATAGTCCACTTGGTATTTTAACACCCATTAAGTTGTTCAGTTGTCCCATTGCAATAATAATACCTGCCCCAGCGGTAAACCCTACTATTACAGCATGAGAAACATAGTTGACAAGGGAACCTAATCTTAGTACACCCATTGTAAGCTGAATAGCCCCCACCAAAAAGGTTAATAGAAACAAGTTAGCAAAAAAACCATCACTTCCTGCGAAGGGTAACATATACGCAGCAATAAGGAGACAAATAGCGTTAGTAGGCCCAGTGGCCAACTGATGGGAACTACCAAAGGATGAAGCAATAATTGTTAGAACAATACCAGCGTATAAGCCATAAGCTGGGTGCACACCTGCAATCATAGCATAAGCCATGGTCTGTGGTAAGGCGACCACCGCAACCGTCAGTGCGGCTATTAAATCAAATCTAAAATCCTGTTTCTTATAATTAACCAAGGTATCCATAATCGGAATATATTTAATAATACTCATTTTCTTACCCCCCAAACAGTTAATTAATGACTCTATAGCCTGAATTAAGTCAATTGAATATGGCAAATACTTTTTTAGTGAAACATAGTACTTTTTAATGTGAAAAGAGGCTCAATTTATAGAGTCTGAGAGTACCAAACTATGACGACTAGCAGTAATAGCATCCTCTTGAGTATAATCGAAAAATGGCCCTGTTAAAGCTCTTCTACTTTTATTCATTCGCAATCGTCTAATTACTTCCATTATAAAAAGTCGGGTAGAGTGAATTTCATGCTTCAAGTTTTCTAATTCATTAGACTTGTTGATATAAAGTAAATCTGTCGATTGTTCTCCCTTGACAGCACTTATTGAAGAGCTTGAAAGGGTTTTAGGATCTTGATTGATATTGTTCAAAACTTCGTAACCAAGGCTGTTTAATTCATTTAAATACTGATAAATTCGTCGGGGTCTTACCCCATATTTAAACACTAAATTTTTAAGCCGGGAGCCTCCTAGATCGTTTAGATTACGTAGTCCTTTTAATAAAACCTCTAAATTTTCCGAATGATTACATGTGACTCTTTTAAGTGGTCTAGTATCCATCACATCACCCCATCTCCAATAAAATTTAGTCCCTTTGAAATTCCCCTTTCAGACAGATACATTACACAAATAATCGTTACTGTGAAAAACCTTTTGCTTCAACTAGATTTCTAAACTCTTTAAAAATTTCAACTACCCTAACTAT
>JADQBO010000487.1 GCA_016278585.1 Desulfosporosinus sp. | reverse complement strand
CATTGACGATATTGTGCGAGAAATTGAGGGACAACTGACTCCTCTGGCTGCCCAAGCCCAAGTGGCCGAACATAGCCTCTCTCTGGCACTTGAACAAAATCGCTTAGAGATTCAGGGGGTTGTGCTGGATATCTCTGAGGTTAGGGACAAGTTACTAAAAGCGGCACAGGACGCGGAAACCCTTCGAGCAAGCGCTCTGGAGGCTCAAGCTACCTTAGGGCTTAAAGAAAGTCAGAACCTAACCTTAAAAGATGAACTCCAACAGTTAGAAGATGAGATACGGCAAAAACAGGAAGAGGCTTATCTAGCAGAACAGACATTAAACTCGTTAAAACATGACCAAAACCTTCGCACAGAGCGATTGAATTATTTTGACGATCAAATAGTGAGATTGGGCCAGGAGATCTTTGGAGATGAGGAAAAATATAACCAGTTACAGGAACAGATTAAGACTCTTGTCGCAAAACAAAGGGTTTTAAAGCATACGGTTGAAGAATCTCAGCGTAAAGTCATTGCCCAAGAGCAGAGACTGAGTAAAGTAAGAGAGAATACCTTAGCCAAGGATATTGATCGGATAAAAGCAGACCTTTTTCAAGCCTTGACAGAGCAAGCTAATTGTTCCAATGAATTGACAGGGACGCGCCATACCCTTGTTTCCCTTGAACAGCAAATCCTGCACATAGAGCAAGAACAACAAATGAAAGACAAAGAACGACTGCTCTTGGTTGAGACCGGAAAAACTCAAGAAATAGAACTAGCCCGACTGGTAGGACAAGCTCAAATCGCGGAACAAGAGGCCTTCGGGTTAAAGGCGGAGTTAGAGACGCTGAAACGACTTCGTCAAGAAAAGGGGCTAGAGCTTCAGAACCACAAAACTCTGACGGATCAATCGAGAGCACGTCTTCATGCTTTGAAATCTTTAGAAGACTCCTTAGAAGGGTATCAACGTGGGGTTCGCGAGGTGATGTTGGCCAAGAAAAAAGGAGTAAGCGATTGTCATGGCCTCTGTGGGACGGTGGTTGATCTGATCACAGTGGAAGAAAACTATGAGCTAGCCTTGGAAACTGCCTTGGGAGCAGGAATGCAAAATGTAATCACAGAAAATGAGCAGGCGGCTAAACGAGCGATCGCCTATTTAAAGTCACATCAATTAGGGCGAGTAACCTTCCTGCCCCTCGATGTGATTCAGGGGTACCGGATGTCTGTGAGCCCAGCGGTAGAAAGGGATAGCGGATACATAGGGATTGCGGTCGACCTAGTAACTTATGATAAATCCTATCGCCCAGCAATGGAGTTCCTGCTTGGCCGTATCGTTGTTGTCACGGATATGGAAGCAGCAACTCGGATTGCCCGAGCTTCTGGATATAAGTTGCGGATTGTGACTTTGGAGGGAGACCAAGTTTACCCAGGGGGCTCTCTCAGTGGAGGGAGTATTCAGCGTAAAGGCGGAAATTTGCTCGCAAGGTCTCGTGAAATTGAGGCTCTTCGGGTTGCCTTAGGACAGTTGGACAAGGATTTAGTAGAGAAAGAACGAGAATGCTTAGAACAGGATCAACGTCTGAGGGACGTTCAAGAAAGCATCGAAGGATTAACCATAAAGCTGCGGAATGAGCAAGACCATCAGGTCAAGCTTAGGGCATCCCATGAGAATGTGCTAAGTCAGATTCGGCGGTTAGCAGGGGATTTATTGGGGTTAGGTCATAGGTACGAGGAAACGACAACCCAAAAGAAGGAACTACTTGTTTCTTTAGCAAGTTTAACGGAACGTGCAGAAACTGCGGAAAAAACCTCGATTTATTTGCGCGAGGAGTTTAATCTGAGAGAGTCTGAAACTAAAACTGTCGCGGCAGAGATTGAAACCTATGTTGAGAAACTAACTCAGGAAAAGATCCAGTTAGCTAAGTGGGAGCAGGAATTAACTCAATGCTTAGATCAAATTCGTCAAGAACGCCAAAGGATTCAAGAAAGCGAAGTCAACCTTGCTGAGAAAAAGCAGAGGAAGGTTAGTCTTGAGCAAACCCGTCTAAACGTTGAAGAGGAACTGGGGTCGCTGAGCCAACAATTTGAAAATCATTCACAAATTCAAGCAACTCATCAGTATGCCTTAATGCAATCCAGACAGGCTAGGGAGGGGCTATCGACTCGTGTTCTTGCATTGGAGCAGGAGATAAATAGTATGCGCCAAGAAACCCATATGCTTGAACAACGCCTTCACGCCAATGAAATTCGAGTTGTCCGCTGGGAAACGGAGTCCCAGGCGGGGATTAACCGATTAGCTGAGGAATTCTCTTTAACTTGGGAAGAGGGGATGCTTTATCAGACTGAAGAAGAAAAGTCTGTCCTATGGAAAAAGGTCCAAGACATCAAACAACAAATTGAGGAGCTAGGTCCCATTAACCAAGCGGCTATTGAAGAATACCCTAAAATACTCAAGCGCCGAGAATTTATGTTGGTCCAGCAAAACGATTTGGTAGAAGCCAATCAAACCTTACGGCAATTAATATCCGAACTGGATAAGACCATGAGCGAACGATTCATTGAAAGTTTCAATGCAGTTAATAAGGCTTTTCAAGAGGTATTTAAAGAACTGTTTGATGGTGGACATGCCGAACTTCAATTAGTAGATCCAGAACTTTTATTGGAAACCGGCGTTGAGATTATGGCTCAACCACCGGGTAAAAGACCTCAGCTCCTATCCCTTTTATCTGGGGGAGAGCGGGCCTTGACGGCAATTGCCATCTTGTTTGCCCTCTTACGGGTTAAACCAAGTCCATTTTGTATTTTAGATGAGATTGAAGCCTCGCTGGACGATTCTAACGTACAGCGATTTGCCCAATATATTCACCGTTTATCAGGTTCTACTCAGTTTGTTGTAGTGTCTCATCGCAAAGGAACTATGGAATCAGCCGATGTTTTATATGGAATAACCATGGAGGAATGTGGGGTTTCCAAGTTACTTTCCATTAAGCTTGATGGACGACAGGAGAAACCTGAGATCGCTTAGTGTAACAATGTTTGCTATTTCTGCATACGGAAAGTCATTAGGCTTGTATTACCTTGCTTGTCGTGAGAATATTAAATATGAGGAACCGTAACAAGTGAAGTTACTCCATCATGAACGCCTTGATGCATGACTTTCTAGTATCGAGCCAACGAACCACGAACCACGATTAGGAGGATGTTAAACCATGGCAGGTTTTTTTTCAAAGCTTAAAGAAGGTCTTACCAAAACTCGACAAAATTTTGTTGATAAGGTAGAAGAAGTTTTCACAGGTCGGAAGAAAATCGATGAAGAGTTATATGAGGAATTGGAAGAAGTTTTAATCCGTTCTGACGTCGGTGTTAACACATCCTTTGAATTGGTGGAACGGTTACGTAAAGAAGTTAAACAGCGTAAACTATCAGACCCCAATGAACTAACAGGAGTTCTTCAAGACTTGATTGCAGAGTTATTGGGGGAAGAAGCCAGCCTTACCTTTGCCAAGCAAGGTCCCACTATCATTTTGGTGGTCGGGGTCAACGGGGTTGGCAAAACAACGACCATTGGTAAGCTTGCCAATTGGTTTAAAAAAGATGGAAAAAGGGTTATGATGGCTGCAGGAGATACTTTTCGGGCTGCAGCGATCGATCAACTGGAAGTTTGGGGAGAGCGATCCGGAGTAGAAGTTATTAAGCAACGAGAAGGCGCTGATCCAGCAGCGGTTGCTTATGATGCCGTACAAGCTGCTAAGTCACGAAATATGGATGTTGTGATTGTGGATACAGCGGGTCGTCTCCATAATAAAGTGAACTTAATGGAAGAATTGCGTAAGGTTAAACGAGTTATGGAACGAGAAATCCCAGGGGCCCCCCATGAGGTGTTGCTTGTGTTGGATGCTACGACAGGACAAAATGCTTTGCAACAAGCAAAACTTTTTCAGGAAGTGGCTGGAGTAACAGGGATTGTCTTAACGAAGTTGGATGGGACTGCTAAGGGGGGGGTTATCCTCGGAATTCAGGGGGAAACTCGAATACCAGTAAAATGGATTGGAATAGGTGAAGGTATGGAAGACCTACGTCCCTTTGTTCCCCAGGATTTTGCGGCAGCTCTCTTTGGTCATCTTGTGGAAGAGGAGGGATTCTGATAAAGTATGCACTTATTGGAGGAACCGGGCTGGATCATTTTGACTTGACCGAACAACGTGTTATCTCTATGGAAACCCCCTTTGGAACGGTAGAACCAGTGCTTGGCAAACTCGCCAAGCAGGATGTAGTTTTTATGAGTCGACATGGCCAAGATCATGCAACCCCTCCCCATCTTGTAAATTACAGAGGTAATATTTGGGCTTTGCGAGAACTCGGGGTACGAAAGGTCGTTGCGACTGCGGCTGTAGGTTCTCTATCACCGAATTACCGGTTAGGCGAGTTGGTGCTATTAGATCAGTTTCTTGATTTTACTAAAAGCCGCCCTCAGACGTTTTACGAAGGAGGGCAACAAGGTGTACTCCATGTGGACATGACAGAACCTTATTGTTCCGCTGTTCGGAAAGTGATTACTGAAGCATCAGAGCATCTGGGACTTGTGGTTAAGAACGGGGCATGTTATGTTTGTACAGAAGGCCCTCGCTTTGAAACTCCTGCAGAGATTCGGATGTTTCAGCACCTTGGGGCTGACCTTGTCGGAATGACAAGTGTTCCCGAAGTCGTTCTGGCTCGGGAGCTCGGGATGTGTTACGCCTCCATTGGAATGGTTACTAATGAAGCAGCGGGAATTGCTGACCATCCGTTAAGCCATGCGGAAGTTATAAACAGCATAAAGGATTTGGAGACAAACGTTGCTCAGCTTATTCAAGCAACCTTAGGGTTATTGACTCCCGGTCAAAAATGCCTATGTGCCTCGGCAAATGCTGAAGTCGGTAAATTTTAGAGAGGTGGTTAGGACGTTGAAATCGATCGAATGGCTAGGGAATGCCTTGCGTATATTAGATCAGAGCAAGCTGCCGGTAGAAATTGTTTATCGGGATGCCGTGTCTTACGAAAGTGTAGCAGAAGCTATTGAAAACATGGAAGTACGTGGCGCACCAGCTATTGGAGCAGCCGTTGCTTATGGATTTGTGTTAGGAGCGTTAGAGTACCAAGGAGATAGAGATGGCTTCCCGGATTTTATGGAACGGGTACAAGCTAGACTAGCGGCAACCCGGCCTACAGCCGTCAACTTGTTTTGGGCACTACGACGGATGGAAGATCGATTGCGTGAATGTTGGGATATGGATGATTTAGAGGATGTACGCCGAGTTTTGATTGAGGAAGCGGGTCGTATTGCCGAAGATGATCGTCGCATGAATCGACTTATTGGAGAACAGGGGAAGGAAATTGTCCCCGATAAGGCTAATATCCTAACCCATTGTAATGCTGGTGCCTTGGCAACAGTGGAATATGGAACCGCCCTAGGGGTTATTCGATCCGCTCATCAGGCTGGAAAATTAATTCATGTCTATGCAGATGAGACACGCCCATTATTACAGGGGGCACGTCTAACCGCCTTGGAACTGCTACAAGATAAGATTCCAGTGACACTAATTGCGGATAATATGGCAGGATCCTTAATGCAACAGGGCAAAGTCGATCTTGTGATTGTAGGAGCGGACCGAATCGCAGCCAACGGGGATACCGCTAACAAAATTGGAACTTACTCAGTAGCGGTCTTAGCCCACGCTCATGGCATCCCCTTTTATGTGGCGGCCCCAACCTCCACCATTGATTTGAAAGTAGCCAATGGCCAAGAAATTCCGATTGAAGAACGACCTGCTAAGGAAATTAGAGAGTGTTTTGGGGTAACTGTAGCACCTTGCGAAGTCAATGTGTATAACCCAGCGTTTGATGTTACCCCAGCGAAATATATTACTGGAATAATAACAGAAAAAGGGATAGTGACGGCACCTTATTCCGTTAATCTCCTTAAATTAATGGTTCGATCATAAACTAAGGAGCGTAATCCTTTTTATGTCCGTTATTCTTAAATACTGACGACGGTAATAAGGAGTAGAGAAATGTCCAAGATTTTAATTCGTGCCATGGTATTACCTATGACTGGACCGGATGTGTTTTTCCCTCAAGGGGAAATTTGCTTAGAGAATAACACAATAGTTTCGGTAGGTGAGTTAGGCTCAGCACCCCTAGGATTTGTGCCTGACCGCATTCTAGATTTGCCAAATGACGTGGTTATGCCGGGTTTAATTAACACTCATACTCATGCGGCTATGACCTTACTCAGAGGATACGCGGACGATCTTCCCCTGATGGCTTGGCTAAATGAGAAAATATGGCCCTTCGAAGATAAATTGACCCACGAGGATATTTACTGGGGAACCTCCTTAGCACTTTGTGAAATGATTCGTTCTGGTACGACCACGATGCTCGACATGTATGCATCGATGGATCAAGTCGCCAAAGCGGTGCTTATTGCTGGAACCCGAGCGGTACTTTCACGTGGGATGATTGGGAATGGACCAAATGGGGATCGGGCTTTACAAGAAAGTATTGAGTTAGTACGCCAATATCATGGAGCTGGTGATGGGCGGGTGAGCATTATGTTTGGCCCACACGCCCCTTATACTTGCTCAGGAGAATATCTTCAGAAAGTAAAAGTTGAGGCGGACCGACTGAATGTAGGAATTCATATTCATGTAGCGGAGACTCAAGATGAAGTTAATATTATAAGAGACCAGTACGGAAAAACCCCTGTCCAGTGGCTGGATGAGCTTGGGATTTTCGGAGGGCATGTTGTGGCCTCACACTGTGTGCACTTAACCCCGCAAGATATGGAGATTTTAGTTCACCAGCGCGTTTGTGTTGCCCATAATGCG
>JADQBO010000107.1 GCA_016278585.1 Desulfosporosinus sp. | reverse complement strand
CCGCCCTGTTCGCCCGAAGCCCTGTTTCTCCCTTCCTCTGTCTCCCCTGTTTTATATTTATTTAAGTTTTTTAAACTGAATCAATGAGTATAAGATAGGTTCTATGGCAGCAATTAAGATTAATGCAAAATACACAACCGCACTTCCAGTACCGGGCAAGAAAGCTAAGACACACATTAAGAAACCAATTATAAACCATACGAATCCACCATGACGATGTGTCTTTGTCCACACGGCCTCATTGTTTAAAGTCCAGGGCGTTTTTATGCCTACAAAATAATTTTGCTTAAATTTTGGCATTAAATTTCCAAGGACTACGAAAAGAATCCCTACCATCAATTTAACAATTGTATCTACGTTAATAAAAGTTGCGCCCATACTGATGGAGATAATCACTAATTGTAAAATTGCGAAAAACGCTACTAAAATCAATCTTATTATAAAGTACTGATTCTTAAATCTTTCATAATTCTCTTTCTTAGGATCAATTTTAGGTAATACACTGGCCATAATAGTGATCGCTATTCCTAGAATAGGAGCCATAAAAGCCCATGGAAATTTTGGATACCATGCATCTATTTCTCCCTGAATATTCCAGTGCATTGGAATCTGCTCTGGCAAACCTCCAAAGACAGCTAAGGTAACCAATAATGGAAACAAAGCAAATCCCCACATTAATTTAATTAAGGTTTTTTCATTTTTCATGTTTGTCGACTCCTTTCAATTCGATTAACCAAGCCATGATTTCTTCAATAACGGAAGTGTTTAACTCATAGAAACTATATTTACCTTCTCGGCGAACCGTTACCAGTCCTCCGTCCTTCAAGACTGAAAGATGGTGTGACACGGTGGCCTGCGTCATGGAAAAGTGGGCGGCAATATCTCCCGCAGTCATATCACCATCCTTAAGCAAATTTAATATTTCTCGACGAGTTTTTTCTGACATTGCCTTTAAGGATCCCTGAAATCCCATGCCAATCCCCCCTTCATTTAGATATGTATCTAAATGATATTTTACGCAATAATACTTAAAAAAACAATATACATTTAGATATTTATCTAAATGTATATTGTTTTCATAGTTATTCATCGACTATTGCCATTAGAACAATTGGACTGGCTATATAAACCTCTTGTCATAGAATTATATTATTTCATTGCATTCTTCATATCTTCAATAAACGCCGAAACAGCATCCTCTTTGGTAGCCCAAGAGGTTACGAGGCGAATAGCGGAGCGATTGGCATCAATTTTTTCCCAAATATGAAATGAGTATTTCTCCTGAAGCTTTGCAATCAACCAATTCGGGAAGATTGGGAAGATCTGGTTAGACGGGGAGTGCGTCAAAAATGTATACCCAGCCTTTCTGATGTCAGTCTTCAGCAAACCAACCATCGCATTCGCATGCTTTGCTAGATCGAAGTACAGGTCGTCTCTGAAAAGTTCTCTAAACTGTATACCAAGAACTCTACCCTTAGCAAGCAGTCCCCCTTTTTGTTTAATGTGAAATCTAAAGTTTTCATTAAGGGAGTCTTGGCAAATTACAAGGGCCTCACCTAAAAGGGCACCGTTCTTTGTTCCTCCAATGTAGAAGGCGTCAACCAGCGTAACCAGATCGGAAAGTTCAAGATCATTTTCCTCTGAACACAGAGCTGAGCCTAACCGAGCGCCATCAAGGTATAAAAACAGGTTGTTTCCCTTGCAAAACTGGCTTAGCTGTTCAAGTTCGAGTTTTGTATAAATCGTGCCGATTTCAGTGGGATTTGAAATGTAAACCATTTTTGGTTTCACCATGTGTTCATCGGTGTGTCCATCCAGGACTGATTTGATGTGAGCAGGGTTAAGTTTCCCATCACTTACTTCGATCGATATAACTTTGTGCCCCGTGGCTTCAATCGCTCCAGTTTCATGAACAAAGATATGGCCGGTGTTAGCTGAAATAACCGCTTCATAGGGTCTTAAAAAGGCCGAAATAACGGTAAGATTTGTTTGTGTTCCTCCGGAGAACAAGTGAACATGGATGTCATTACACTTGATCCGTTGTTTTATCAATTCAACGGCTTCACGTGTATAATCATCCTCTCCGTAGCCTTTCATCTGTTCGAGGTTTGAGTCAATTAAAGCATTTAACAACCTAGGGTGTGCTCCTTCGCTATAATCATCCTTAAAACTATACATTTTTTCTAAAACTCCTTTTATCAAATTCCCAAGACTTTCACGCCTGGATTTGTTTACTCCTTAACTGTCCACAAGCTGCATCGATATCTGTCCCATGTTCAAGACGAATACTACAATTAATACCTTGCTTTTTCAAGGTATCATAAAAAGCAAGCAACGTCTCATGCTCACTTCTTTGATATTGCCGATGTTCACCCACTGGATTATAGGGAATTAAATTGACATTTGTGAGATGTCGCCTATCCCCAATCAGGGCAATAAGTTGTAGGGCATGTTCCCTATGATCATTTATATCCTTAAGCAAAATGTATTCTAACGTAATCCTACGATTCGTTTTCATTAGATAGTAATCAACTGCCTGCATCACTTTTTCTATGGAAAAGGCACGATTGATTTTCATAATCTGCCCTCGTAGTTCATCAGTTGGCGCATGCAATGAGATCGCCAAGTTCACCTTCAAATCGATATCGGCAAATTCATGAATTTTATCTGCCAAGCCACTTGTCGAAACTGTAATATGTCTTGCAGGAATGGCTAATCCTTTATGATCTTTAATAATTCTTATAGCATTAACAACGTTTGTAAAATTATCAAAGGGCTCTCCAATTCCCATCACTACAACATGACTTACTCTTTCATCATGTTTTGCTAGATCCAAATAATATTGGACTTGCATAATTTGTTCTACAATTTCGCTACTTGATAAATCGCGATTTTTTACTAATAATCCACTAGCGCAAAAACTACAGCCAATGTTACACCCTACTTGGGTTGTTACACAAACTGACAAGCCAAATTTATGTTTCATTAATACCGTTTCAATTAGATTGTTGTCCTGTAACTTGAACAAGAACTTAATGGTTCCATCAGTCGATTCTTGCCTTGTGTATTCGTTTAACGATTGGAGGACAAAATGATTGGCTAATAACTGATTAGACTCTTGATTAATATCCACCATTTCTGAGAACTTCGTTGCCCGTTTCCGATAAAGCCAATCCCAAACTTGTACAGCTCGAGACCTTTTTTGGCCATAACCTTCAAGTCTTTCTGATAGTTGCTCCAATGTAAATCCAAACAAGGATTCTTTCATGGTTATCCTCTTTTCCAAAGAATTCAAATTGTCCCTTTAATTATATCATAAAAGCTCGAAGTGCATTCTTGTAATGGCTATCAAACGAGACAAACCAGGCAACTTTAACACTACAACAAATAGAAGGGTAGCTCCCGCTGCCCTTCTATTTGTGTAGTCTATACTTTAGAGGATACTTACAGAACCCTCATACATTAAACCTGACAAAGCATCAACCGTCAAAGACTGACCATTTGACACTCTAGAGAAGGCGTCAATAGCACCAACAATTGTCGGGATCCCGTATTGTAAAGCCACAATGGCAGCATGTGATGTCAATCCACCTTCTTCAACAACTAACGCTCCAGCGCGAGCAATTAAAGGTACAAAACTAGCATCAGTCGACTCTGTAATTAAAATATCCCCATTGTTAAAAACATCATTTCCAGGGATTTGAACCTTACGTGCGTAACCGGAATAGGACTTGCGTCCAATTCCGAGACCTTTAGCCAAAATCTTCCCCATTATTTGAACTTTAATCATATTTGTAGTGCCAACCTTACCAATAGGAACGCCCGCCGTAATGACCACTACATCACCGGATTTGATATAATTTTTATTTAAGGATGTATTCACTGCAACTGACAACATTTCATCCGTACCTGAACTTTCAGGAACAACCAATGGTTGAACACCCCATTTCAAGGCAAGTTTTCTTGCGGTTACAGCAAATGGGGTAGCTGCCACAATCAAGGCAATAGGTCGATACTTCGAAATCATACGTGCAGTCAAACCTGAATGTGTAGGCGTAAGGATGGCAGCGGCTTGAAGGTCTTTGGCAATATTAAAACTTGCAAAGCTAATTGCCTCAGCTATGTTGATTTGTGGATGGTGCGAAGCTTGATTGTCTAAACAAGTAAGTTCTGTGCGCTTGGATATTTTATCCATCATCTGAACGGATTCAACTGGATAAAGACCGGCAGCTGTTTCGCCTGATAACATAATCGCATCCGTACCATCCAAAATTGCATTGGCAACATCACTGGCTTCAGCACGAGTTGGCCTCGGTTGACGAATCATGGAATCTAACATCTGAGTTGCTACAATAACAGATTTACCTAGTAAATTACACTTACTAATCATTTCCTTTTGCCTAATGGGGACTTCTTCAACCGGAATTTCTACCCCTAGGTCACCCCGTGCTACCATGAGACCATCAGCGACTTCAAGAATAGCGTCTAAATTATCCAGCCCTTCTTGGCTTTCGATCTTGGCAATGATATGAACATCCGCTCCCATTTCTTCCACAACCCGGCGGACATCTAAAACATTTATGGCCTTACGGGTAAACGAAGCAGCAATAAAGTCAATTCCTTGGGAGATACCAAAACGAATATCTTCAATATCTCTTTCTGTGACTGCGGGTAAGTCAATCAGGGCGCCTGGTGTATTAACCCCTTTTTGCGATTTAAGAACTCCACCATTACGAATAATAGTGGAAATAATTCCATTTTCCACTGCGGTTACTTCTAAATCTAGTTGACCGTCATCAATAAGAATATGACTACCTGGCTTAACTTTAAGCCACAAGTCAGTGTACGTAATTCCTACCCGTCGTTGATTGCCAAGGGTAGTAAGGTCTGTATCCAGAATAAATTCAGATCCATCTTCAAGAGTCACTCCGTCTTCAGAGACTTTACCAGTACGTACTTCTGGCCCTTTGGTGTCAAGAAGTATGCCTAAATATTTCCCGACTCTGGCAGCTTCCTCTTTCAGGATTGCTATTCTACGACCATGTTCTTCATGAGTTCCATGCGAAAAATTGAGGCGAGCAACATCCATACCCGCAGCTAAAAGAGCTTGAACCTTTTCTCTTGACTCACTTGCAGGACCAATAGTACAGACGATTTTAGTCCTTCTCATAGTGTATTTCCTCCTAGCTTATAACCCTTTCGTAACAATAAGCTTTACCAAGTCCAAAACGCGGCTCGAATAGCCCCATTCATTGTCATACCAAGTCAACACTTTAACCATACGATCTCCAAGCATCATCGTCGATAAACCATCTAGAATTGAGCTGGCAGGATTACCATTATAATCCATTGAAACAAGAGGTAACTCAGTATACTCAAGTATACCGTTCATACTACCATTTGCCGCTTGGCGAAAGGCGTTATTCACCTCTTCTTTGGTTGTAGGTTTTGTTAAATTAGCAACGAAATCGACTAAGGACACATTTGGAGTAGGAACCCGGACAGCTAGTCCATTCATTTTCCCTTCCAATTCTGGTATGACAAGAGTAACTGCTTTAGCTGCACCAGTAGTTGTTGGAATCATAGATTGATAGGCTGCCCTAGACCTACGCCAATCTTTATGCTTTACGTCTACAGTACGTTGGTCATTGGTGACTGAATGGATCGTTGTCATCATTCCTTGTTCAATTCCAAAAGCATCTACTAAAACCTTGGCAACAGGCGCCAGACAATTAGTTGTACAGGAAGCGTTAGAAATTATATGGTGTTTTAGCGGATCATATTTATCGTCATTTACTCCCATCACGATTGTGATATCTTCATTTTTGGCCGGAGCCGTAATGACCACCTTTTTAGCTCCTGCAGTAAGATGTTGTGCAGCATCATCACGTTTCTTGAATTTGCCTGTGCACTCGATTACTATGTCTACTCCAAGTTTACTCCAAGGCAGGTTTAGAGGGTTTCTATCGGCCACAATTTCAATTCGTTTTCCATCAATAACTAATGCACGACCATCAACTTCTACTTTATTCGGAAGGGTTCCGTGAACCGAATCGTACTTGAGCAAGTGAGCTAACATATCGGGACTTCCCATATCGTTAATTGCCACCACTTCGAAGGGCAGTGATTGATTTAGGGCGGCACGCAATGTAAGTCGACCTATTCTACCGAAACCAGTAATTGCTACGCGGAAACTCATGGTTAACCTCCTCTTATTATGAACAATGTTAATACAAATGCTTGATACAACTTAATATAATTCTGTGCGGTTAGACAAATTCCTGCTTGTTAAAACAATTATTGTAGAATTATAAAGTACTTCATGGTTGGTCACTTTAGACATTAAAGATAAGATACTAAATCAAAAAATTCAGACTGCTCATAGCACAGTCTGAATCTGTAACACGATATAGTACAATTAACTAATCTCAGCTTGATTTCCTTGACCTGAATATTTCCTTCTTAAATTCATTCGATGAATATGAGATCTGTATGAATTTCTCGACTTTGTCATAATATCGATCCATTCTTCCTTTGAAAATAATGTGGTTGTCTGGGTTCGGTCTTGTAACATTAATAAGTATTTTTCAGGATAATACATTTGAATCACATTTAAAATACCATCTGGGAAATTATGAATACACTTCTTTTTATTTTGCATTTTTTTGAAATTAGCTAAATCATTCATATAATACCTCACCTGCAGGTTTATGTTATAATATCAACCAATTTCTCAGGATAAACGAGTTTTAAAATCTCCATAACCAAATTGTCTGATGACTTTAACGCCTTCTTCTTTGTTGAAAACTGCGATAGAAGGAAGATTGACCCCATTAAACATATTATTCTTGACCATAGTATAGTGGGC
>JADQBO010000020.1 GCA_016278585.1 Desulfosporosinus sp. | reverse complement strand
TCCCCGTTACACATTTTCACCGGCCCCGTTACACATTCAGGGGGCTTTACAAGGTTGTCAATAACAAGTATGACCCCGTACAAAATAATAACAAATAGATTAACTTTTGTAAAAGCTGTTGATTGAGCCGTGCAAATACCCATTGGCCTAAAAAAATCCCTATTAAAACAAAGGGTATAGACCATAGAGTAGCTATCCAAACATCCCTGGAAATCTCATACATAGAGTACTGAAGCAGGAGACTAATCAACGAAACGAACACAAAATAAGCGACTGTAGTCCCCCTTATAGTTGCTTTATCAAGCCTTGTTCCAGCAAAATAGATCATTAATGGAGGCCCGGGCAAACCTATGCTTGTGGTAAGCAACCCTGAAAATACCCCTACTATTAACTCCTTTCTGCTACTCTGTCTGAAATGGATCTTAGCGATTAATAAACTCGTTATGACAAGGATTAATATACTCACAAATAATTTTAACGGTCGTACATCCAGAAAGATAAAAAGTACAAGTCCCGGTAAGATACCAACAATACTACCCTTAATTAAACGTATGAGGATGTCCTTATTAATTTCCTTACGAATTTTGTAAATCATAATTAGCGAGAGCAAGAAACAAAGGATGATATTCAACTGAATCGCATCATGGGGTTCGAATAAGAGAAGGAGAAAGGGGATGGCCATAATTGCAAATCCGAATCCCGTTGCTGATTGCAAAATTGACGCAACTAAGACTATTGTAACTAAAATAAAGGTACTCATTAAAAACCTCTCTATCTGTCAAAAGCTAAAAACAGCTTACCCTTATTGAGGTAAGCTGTCAATACTCCCGAGACTTGGGGTCAGATCCGCTTATCCAGACGACTTTGCTGGCAAAGTATCTGTTAAGAGATTAAGTTTGGAGGTTAACCCCAATCTCTTAATCCTAATCACTTTCTAGATCTCCAAAGTGCGTGATGTCTATCAATAGAACAGGCTTATCTCCTTTCTGGAGAATGATCGGTTTCTTAATGATGTAACAATCGATAACCAGTTCACAACATCGCCTAAACTTGCGTTTAGGCGATGTTGTTATTTAACTAGCGTTTCAGCATCTGCTGAAGTTGTTGCTCTAAAACATAAGAGACTCCACTATTGTTACCCACAACAGCTGACTTGGAAATATACCCTTTATTGAACAGCATGAAATAGTTTAGACTCGCTGGAAGGGTATCCCGCTGGGTCATTGCCACAAATCCCCCGTTTTTAGCCGCCAAAGCAGCCGTTAACAAGGCATCTGCATAGGGTTTTCCTGAGCGGACATCGTCTTGGCGGACGAGCCCAGAGGTAAAGTATAGTGGGGACTGGGGAACTTCTTTGTTCAGGAGATTTTGAAAGACGATACTTTGTGTATCGTAACGATCATAGCCACCCCAGCGTTTAACCAAATATTTGGAACTTAATTCCTTTTCCACTGAACTACTGATGACAGCTGTTCCTCCAAGTAGGACAACGTTCGTTGCCTGGAGATCGACCAATGCCTGGCGCGTAGAAGATGGTAATGCATCTCTACCGGTTAGTAAAATTGGGTTTCCTTGGGCCCCGGCAAAAGCGCTGATCGCGATGGCATCGGGAATTGCATGTCCGTTGGCAAGGTATACGGTTTGGGTAGGGTCAATCCCAACATGGGAGGAAATTTTGGCAGCTGTATCGTATCCTTGGAGTCCGGCGATCCGATTAACCGTGAACTCCTTGCTTAAAGTATCCTGGATACCTTGGGAAACTGCGACTGTTCCGCCAACAATGTAGACGTTCTTAGCTTCCAAAGCATGAATGGCTGCTAACGTACGTTCATCTAATTTCGCAGAATCGGTCATAAGTATCGGAGCATCGAGCTTTTTAGAGAGCGGTGCCGCGGCAAGGGTATCTGAAAATTGATCATCTCGTGCCAAAATTACATACTGGGAACCCATTGTCCAGCCGCTTTTGGCAACTTCGACTGAAAGAGCAACATTATCCCTCGCCGTTCCGCCAATCCGTGCATTTTGAATATAAGCTGGTAGAACGGGGATAGAACCAATTACATGGCCAGCAAAAACAATGTCAGCTGTACCATATAAAGAGGGCGTCATAGAAAATGTAAACGTGCCGTCACTGAGAGTTGTAAATGATACGGCCGATGCCCCAACTAACGAGCCGTCAACTGTTCCAGATTTACGACCCAAAGGTTTACCTTCGGTATCCGTAACCTTTACCCTTATAGTATTATTCTTATTCATAATGAGGGAATCTGTAATAATGGTTGTCGCATTCAGCACTGTTATAGTTCCAGCGGCCAAGGCAGTACCGGCTGCGCCTTGACGTATAACTAGATCGTACTCTCCAGCGGTTTCTAACGTCACATTAGAAATTGTATAATTTCCAGCTGACCCAGAAACCTGAAACAGCTTATCATTCCCATGGCTGTCTGTGATGGTAGCACTGCCTACAGACCCTGTAAAAGGATCCGATTTATTATCCCAAAGTTGAACATTAATATTACCTGTTTCTCCAGCAATTAGTTTTGAATCTGCGCTGGTCGCGAAGTTGAGCCATCCGAGCCAGGTACTACCATCATCACTTGTAGCCGCCAAAGCCCTCCCCGGAATCATACTTATTAGCAAAATGGCCATCATCAAAACACTTAGAAACGTTTGTTTCAGACTCTTTATCCCCATATGCTTTTCTCCTCTCTAACTGCGAGCATATCCCTTTTTACACAATTACTCATATCTCAAGGCATCAATCGGATCCATGGCTGCGGCTTTTCGTGCTGGGAAAACACCGAAAATAATGCCAATGGCGGCCGAAAAGCCGAAGGCCATGAACACTGAGGATACAGATATGCTGGTGTCCAATGCTAAAGCCTTGCCTGCCAGACTAGATCCTCCGTAACCGAGGGCTATGCCTATGCCGCCCCCTAAGATACTTAATACGACAGCTTCAATAAGAAACTGCAGCAGGATATCCGTGCCTTTTGCCCCAATGGCTTTCCGAATTCCAATCTCCCGGGTTCGTTCTGTAACCGAAACAAGCATAATATTCATGATTCCAATGCCTCCAACCAGCAGAGAAATGCCCGCGATTCCACCCAGGAGCATAGTCATGGTTTGCGTCACACTTTGCATCGTTTCTAACATGTCGGCCTGATTCTGGACCCTAAAGTCGTTATCTTTGCCTTCTGGAATCTTATGAGTTTGTCTTAAGGCCGCTGTAATCTCGTCTTGTGCCGTTTGCATAAGATCCTCGGATGTGGCGGAAACCAGAATAGTACGCACGGTCTTCTGTCCGATTAAGCGCGCCTGTATGGTTGAGATAGGTGCAGTAATTAGATCATCACTGCTCTGAAATCCCGTCGATCCTGTGGCAGTCGTTACACCAATCACTTGAAACGGTACATTATTAATCTTGATATTCTTTCCAATAATATCAGCATTGGCATCCCCCATGAGGTTTTCCACAACGGTCGGACCAAGTACAGCGACTCTAGCACTCTTATTCACGTCCCCTTCCGTAATAAAACGTCCACGAGCCATTGTGACATTTCTAATAATTTCATAGTCTGCTGTGGTTGCATTAATACTCGCCGAGGTATTTCCGGAAGCTAAGACCACTTGAGCACTGGTACTTGTAACCGGGGCAACTGCCTTTATTGCTGCTCCAACTCTAATCTTATCAACATCCGTCATGGTTAAGCTGGCTGAACTACCTGCGCCCCCATTAACCCCTCTAGAATTCGATTGTCCCGCGGTAACGGTAAGTAGGTTGGAGCCCATGCCCTGAATCTGGGAGGTAATCGAAGCGGTTGCTCCATTCCCAATTCCAACCATGGCAATGACAGCCGCCACTCCAATAATAATCCCGAGCATGGTCAAGGCCGAGCGTAGTTTGTTTGCTCGCAATGCCCTGAGAGAAACTCGGATACTTTCAAAAAAGTTCACTCTGCTGCTCCTTCCCCTTCGATGACCTGCCCTTGAGCCTTACGCGGCTTGTTCACTGGTTCGTCCCCTTCAATATGACCGTCCCGGAAACGTACAATCCGCTGGGTAAATTCCGCTATATCTTGTTCATGGGTGACAATAATAATCGTGTTTCCCTGGGCGTGCAGTCGCTGGAAGATCGCCATAACCTCTTCACTAGACCGACTGTCCAGGTTTCCGGTGGGCTCATCAGCTAAGATAATCGAAGGGTTAGTAACGAGGGCACGGGCGATGGCTACCCGCTGTTGCTGCCCACCTGAGAGTTCCTTGGGACGGTGATGAATCCGATCGCCCAGGCCAACAGATTCTAAGGCAGCAATGGCCCGAGATCGTCTTTCTTTTCCTCCCAGCCCTGCATAGAGCATGGGAAGTTCTACATTTTCTACCGCCATTGTCCGGGGAAGGAGATTAAAGCCTTGAAAAATAAAGCCAATTTTACGGTTGCGAATCACGGATAAATCATCCCCACTGGCCTTCGCTACATCGGTTCCATCAAGGTAATATTCGCCCTCTGTGGGAGTATCTAAACATCCTAAAATATTCATCATCGTCGACTTGCCTGAGCCAGAAGGGCCCATAATAGCGACAAACTCACCCGCTCCAACGTGCAAATCCACCCCATCTAAAGCCGCTACTTGAATATCACCATTGGCATAGATCTTTTGGATTCCTTTAAGATTTATCAAATAAAACTCCTCCTGACGTATCCGTCAAAGTAGGTTCAATTTAAGGAATTAATTTCTGGAACCACCCATCGGTCGATTTCCGCCACCTAAACTAAATCCACCTGTTGCAGCTCTAGCTGCCGGGGATGCATTAATAACGGTGACGACTTCTTGCCCTTCTTTTAGCCCGCTTTTAATTTCTACATTGGTTCCGTCATCTAGGCCAACTTCTACTGGAATAAACTCTATATTAGCTCCGGTCTGCTCACCCTCAGATTCTGATTTAAGCTGAGGGTGTGCCGGTTGAGAGGCTGAGCCTTCTTTTCTAGTGATATTATCCCCTGAAACCTTGGGAACCATGACGCCTTTTTCCGTCCCTCTGGTTTTGATTGCCTCGCTGGGTACGGTTAGAACATCCTTGGTTTCCGCAACAATAATCTCAAGGTTAGCATTCATTCCGGAAAGTAACTTATCACTGGCTTGATCTACTGTCACTGTGACTTTAAACGTTGTGACATTTGAAGTCGCAGTTCCTTCAATTGCCACAAAGCTCACCCTTCCGCTGCTATGTTCATCTGGATATGCGTCTAGCGTAATATCCACTTTCTGCCCTACTTTGACCTGAGCAATATCTGCCTGGTCAATCATCGCACCGACCTGTAGATTACTCCCTGTAGGAGTGAGTGTGATAATTGAGTTATCATTGGTATATTCATACAGTTGAAGGGGCGAACTGACAACGATGGCATCGGTAGGCGCAACAATTGTAGCATTTTCCAAATCTGTTTGTGCACTGGCTAATTGGGCTCGTGCTATGGCAATACTGGCCTGTGCGGATTGAAGATCGCCTGATTTCGGGCCATCTGCTTCCTTATCCACTTGATACTGGGCAGAGGTTAAATCTGCCTGAGCAGAAACTAAAGCCTGAGCCGCTCCTCCATTTTGAGCATTTTTAGCTGACTTTAAGGCCGTTAATGCCTGGTTCAAGGCGTTTTGGGCTGATTGAATAGACGATAGATTTCCACTCTGCTGCGCCTTGGCTAGTTCATTACTTGCCTGGGTAACTGTTTGATTTGCCAGGGACACCTGGTTCCTTAAATAGCTTGGATCGGCATTCTGCTGGGCAACGGTTAAACTCTGCTGTGCTTTAGCCAGAGCCCCTTGAGCTTGTGCTTTGGTTTGAGCATTGAATCCATCATAAAGGATTTGAAGCTTGGATTGTGCTGACATTAAATTGGCTTCCTGTTGTAATACGACCGTTTGTAGCCTCGTATCATCCATCTTCGCCAAAATTTGTCCGGCCTTCACGGAATCACCCGGCTGGATATTGAGCTCCACGATCCGTCCTGTATCTGGAAAGGTTAAGGGAATCGAGTGGGGAAAACTAACGGTTCCAGTCGCTGTGATCACCTTAGTAATATCTCCGGTTTTCGCCTTTGCGGTGATGTTGGTAGATACTACTGGTTTAGCCGTAACCTTTTTATAACCCCAATATCCTCCCCCCAAGACCAAAACGCCTAAAACCCCTATAGTCACCCACTTTTTGTTCAATGCTCTCGCTCCTCGTATAATTAATTTAGTTTCTTTTTATTACTTAAGACTTGTTAAGGAAGTACCACTTTCATGTGTCGAAGAGTTTCAAGAATCTCTATAGACATCTTGCCCTTTAACCCTTTAGCACGGGATAAATCCTACTGAAGAATAACACAGTATTATGGTTAAACGACGAACAACTTCTTAAGATGTTGTTAAGGACCTTAAGTTATCGGCAAATTCGGCTTTACGGGTAATAAAATCCTAAAAGAGCTTCCTACGCCTAGTTTACTTTTCACGTGAATAGAACCTCCATGGGCTTGGATAAACTCCTTGGCAATGGCCAGCCCTAAACCCGTTCCACCACTTTCCCGCTCTCGAGCTTTATTGACCCGATAAAAACGATCAAAAATATGCTCCAGTTCTTCCTCTGGAATTCCTTCTCCAGAATCTTCAACTATAACCTGTACCCATTCAACAGCTCTCAAGTCATTATTTTTGTTCTTCGATACCTCGCTGGGATAAAGCTCTTTAGTTTCTCTAATGTCTTTTAGGTCTGCCAATTTTTCCATTTTGTCTGTCTTTTCGAACCTTTCCCCTCTACGTCGGAAAACATCCCGTAAACGATGCGTATTCCCATCAGTGCCCATCCCATCGTCTGTGAGCTTCTCTACGTCTGACAAGAT
>JADQBO010000028.1 GCA_016278585.1 Desulfosporosinus sp. | reverse complement strand
ATATCTGGTACATTATCTTTAGGATTATTTTTGTCTTGACATCCGAGCCACTATAGTTGTAAAAATGAAGTTTAGGAAAACGTATTACGATAAAGATTTCATCTTTGCGATGACTGGGGAGAATTGCGGTTATCCGATTTATGTGAAGAAAATAGAGAATCGTATGGCAAGGATGTTAAAGTTATCCGGACTTAACGAAGAGTTGACGCCACACTCATTAAGGCATACTCACACCTCTTTATTAGCAGAAGCAAGAGTAGGACTTGAGGAAATCATGGAAAGGTTAGGCCATGCCGATGATGAGATCACGAGAAAGGTTTATTTGCACGTTACTAAGACAATGAAAAAAGAGGCTTCCCAAAAGTTCAGCGAACTCATGAAAAACCTCTAATCTATCGATACCCCTACAGAGTATCATTTTTTTATCGTTTGAATGTGGGCAAAATGTGGGCATTAGGGTAAATTCGGCGTTTTCAAAACGCTCAGTCCATTGGTATAAGCGGATTGTAAGGTTTTACTTACATCATGCCGCCCATTCCACCCATGCCACCCATTCCGCCCATGCCAGCCATGGCTCCTGCTCCGCCATCTTTTGACGGCAGGTCAGAGACTAAGCATTCCGTGGTCAGAAGCATAGCAGCGATGGAACCTGCATTTTGCAGAGCTGAACGGGTAACTTTAGCTGGGTCAACAATACCAGCAGCTATCATATCTTCATAGATTTCAGTTACCGCATTGAAACCAATTCCTCTTGTGGCAGATTCGTGAACCTTTCCAACAACAACAGAACCCTCATGCCCAGCATTGTTGGCAATTTGACGGAGTGGCTCTTCAAGGGCACGGCGAATAATATTTACACCAGTTGCCTCGTCACCAGTCAATTTAAGTGAATCTAAAGATTTGATGGCATCAATCAGAGCAGTACCTCCACCAGATACGATTCCCTCTTCAACAGCAGCACGAGTAGCAGCTAAAGCATCTTCAATGCGGAGTTTCTTCTCCTTCATTTCAGTTTCGGTTGCTGCACCCACTTGAATAACGGCAACACCGCCAGCTAATTTTGCTAAACGCTCTTGGAGCTTTTCACGATCAAAATCGGACGTAGTTTCGTCAATTTGACGTTTAATAGCTTCGACGCGCTTTTTAATATCATCTGTATTACCGGATCCTTCAACAAGTGTGGTTTCCTCTTTTGTTACGCGGACTTGACGCGAACGTCCGAGCATTTCCAACGTAGTATTTTCTAACTTCAGACCTAGATCTTCAGTGATAACTGTACCACCAGTTAGTACAGCAATGTCTTCAAGCAAGGCTTTACGACGATCGCCAAAGCCAGGTGCCTTAACTCCGACACAGACAAAGGTTCCACGTAGCTTGTTAACCACGAGTGTAGCCAAAGCTTCCCCATCAATGTCTTCAGCAATAATCATCAGTTGACGACCAGCTTGTACTACTTTTTCCAAGACTGGTAAAACATCTTGAATCGCACTGATCTTCTTATCGGTAATTAAGATGTAAGGGTCATTGAGTATGGCTTCCATCTTTTCCGTGTCTGTAATCATATAAGCGGAAATATAACCACGGTCAAATTGCATTCCTTCAACCACTTCAAGTTCTGTGGTCATTCCCTTGGCTTCCTCAACTGTGATTACGCCGTCTTTTCCGACTTTCTCCATTGCTTGAGAAATCAAGGTACCGATAGTCTTATCGCTAGCAGAGATAGAGGCGACTTGAGCAATGGCTTCACTTGTCTCCACAAGTTTAGCGTTTGCTTTGATATCTGCAACTACAACTTCAACTGCTTGCTCTATTCCGCGTTTAATGCCCATAGGATTTGCACCTGCTGCGACATTCTTAAGTCCTTCGCGAATAATCGCTTGAGCCAAAACCGTAGCAGTTGTTGTCCCATCCCCAGCAACGTCATTAGTTTTGGTAGCAACCTCTTTAACAAGCTGCGCTCCCATATTTTCAAAAGAATCTTCCAACTCAATGTCACGAGCAATTGTAACTCCGTCATTCGTGATCAGAGGAGATCCAAACTTCTTGTCAAGTACTACATTACGTCCCTTAGGTCCTAGAGTAACACGGACGGCTTCAGCGAGAGAATTAACACCGCGTTCTAAAGCGTGACGTGCGTCTTGATTAAAAATAATTTGTTTTGCCAACGTATATTCACTCCTTACAAATAAATCTTATTGAATTAGCCAATAATGGCTAAAATATCAGTTTCTCTTAAAATTAAGTACTCTTCACCATCATATTTCACTTCGGTCCCTGCATATTTGGAATAAATCACACGATCGCCAGCTTTAACATCTAGAGCAATGCGAACACCCTTTTCCATTTTGCCTGGGCCTACAGCGACAATTTCGCCTTCTTGTGGTTTTTCCTTAGCGGTATCAGGCATAATAATTCCGCTCTTTGTTTTTTCTTCCATCGGGAGTGCTTTAATGATAACCCGATCTGCTAGAGGTTTAATGTTCATGAAGAAAAGTCCCTCCTATTTTTTATTTAATATTTGTTAGCACTCGTCTGTACTGAGTGCTAACAATATATCTATAATAATATGCAAGGGGCTGCGGGAAAGCAACCCCCTAAAAAACCCAAAAACGGGGTTTTAGTTTGTTATTCCTACGTTTATCACTCGTTTTCTTAATATTTCACCCACTAGATATTATTTGTACGACTCAACCCCTCTCCCCGAGCGCATTTCCCCATCCTCTAAACACTATAGTTGCCAGATTCACACTCTTCTATGCATGATCAGTCTCCAAACTTAATTTTAATTGCCTTTGTGAAACTTCCTCGTAAAGGCCACCTAATGCGACCTGTACCTTAGCATTCTTCAGATTAAGAAGGTATATTTTGGTTTTACCAATCTTCAAATTTAAGTCGGGATGCTCCCTCTCGGTCAGAATTTCTTCTTTTAAAATATACCGAATAAACTCTTTGACTTGTGAAATTGATCGCCCTAGAAGTTCTGTCAATGCAGCTCTCGCCTTTGTTGAAGCAACATAGGGCAAACGAATCTGAAGTGTACCAAGAATTTGGATTCCTTGTTCCAAGTCCTGCTCAGGATTGTACTCTTTCTCATGTTTTTCATGGATAATCCACTGTAAAAGATCATCTTCCTCACAATAGGGTTGCAGCGCATGATGAACACTTCCCGCTACCCCGATCACCTTAACATCTTTCCCCCAAGCTCTTACTTTTCTTAATAATGAAAGAAAGTCTCCATCTCCGGTAAGCAACAAAAACATATCAAAGGTAGATGCTCTTGTTAGCAAGATTTCCTGGGCTTCAAGCATTAACTCTAAATCTGCAGCATTACGGCGAAGTTCCGTGCTGGCATAATTATTTTTCCCAAACACATGACGTGTGAAAATGTTCGTCTTCTCAAACGTCGTTTGGGTTCGCCAGAACTCTTCTCGGTCGAAATTAGCGTAAAGATAAATAGCTAACAACTCTACATTTGCCCGCTCTGAATAAATTTGTAAAAATTGTACCAACTGCTCCGGCGTTAATTCAAAACCCCTCTCTAACAACCCAGTCCAGATATTCTCATAATCAACAAACGCGATGGCTTTCAAATCCTTCACCTCACAATCCGTTTGTTCACTATATCCTACGCCGGAAAAGGGACAGTCGTGACAAGCACTCAGAAAAGAATACTCAATATCTTATATTAATCAAACATTAAGACATCTTATTAGGAAAAGGGATTGGCATCCTCTCTGGATACCAATCCCTTTTTAGCTCTTTAATTTTAAAATATTAAGGCTGTTTCACTGTTGTCGCGCATTCACTAGCTTCCCCTTTGAGAATTTGAATTCCATGAGGAATGGCTGGAGCAATGGCAGCAAAACATTCACGTACCGCTTTAGGACTACCAGGCATATTAATAATGAGTGTTTGTTTTCTAAGAACTGCTACTGCACGGCTTAGCATAGCCTTCGGAGTTACCTTTAAGCTTTCCATTCGCATCACCTCGGCAATACCTGGCACTAAGCGATCCGAAATAGACAGTGTGGCCTCCGGTGTAACATCGCGTAAAGAAAATCCGGTTCCACCTGTCGTTAAAATCAAGTCTAGTTTAAGTTGATCTGCCCAAAGGCACATCGTTTCCTCAAGCAAGGTTTGATCGTCTGGGAGCACTACATATTCTACGACCTCGCCATCAATTTCTTGCACAAGTTTAGAAAGAGTAGGTCCAGAAAGATCTTCTCTTTCTCCACGTGACCCTTTGTCACTAGCTGTAATAACTCCAACCCGTAGCATTAACTAATCACCTCAATACTGTCCCCTACTCGGACTACCCCGCCTTCCAGTAGCCGAATAAAAATTCCTTCTTTCGGCATGACACAATCCCCTGCCTGATAGTAGATCGCACATTTTGTGTGACACTCTTTACCAATTTGCGTAACTTCCCCGATGCTTGAAGTCCCTATTTTTAGCTTTGTCCCAATCGGCAATGTAAATAACTCAATTCCTTCTGTCGTCAAGTTCTCGGCAAAATCCCCCGGAACTACATTTAACCCCTTATCCTGCATCGTCTTGATACTTTCCAGCGCCAGCAAGCTAACCATGCGATGCCAATCTCCGCCGTGGGCATCTCCTTCAAGACCAAAACCTACCTTTAAGATCCCTTCGCCCACATTCTTTTTACGCATCCCTTTCTTCTCACTTGTACAAACAGCGATGATTTTCCCCATATTATATACCTCTCTTTTCTCTTATATCTTTTCTGTGTCTTTTTCCTATATGGCGGAGCGCGATAACTGATCTACGTGGTTCTTATTCGTGTTTCTATTCGCTTTGTTATTCGTTTTTTTATTCGGTGTTCCTATTTATGTTTCTGATTCCGTATCCCTATACGTGTTCCAACCTCATAACCTCGATTAACGTACAAAATGACCGCTTTTCCCCCCCAGTTTTTCAACCAGATAAACATCTCGAATTGTCATAGTCTTATCAATAGCTTTACACATATCGTAAATAGTCAAGGCAGCGATACTAACCGCTGTTAGCGCTTCCATTTCTACACCCGTTTTCCCATGGACCTTCACATTAGCTTCGATGTCTATCTGATCAGGCTCCACCAATTTGAAACTCAATTTGGCTCCGGTAATCGCTAATGGATGGCACATAGGGATTAACTGTGATGTTTGCTTTGCAGCCATGATTCCTGCAACTTGAGCGACTGCCAAAACATCTCCTTTGGCAATGAGTCCTGAGCGAATCCTTTCCAAGGTCTCTGGTTTCATCAGTATTTTTCCCTGGGCAACTGCAATCCGTTCTGTTTCTACCTTGTCACTGACATCCACCATCCGAGCGCGTCCTTCTTCGTCAAAATGTGTTAAATCCATTGTTTACCCTCCGATCTGAGACATTACACGTGTATCTTGCCACGCTTCGTGATTCATATGATGTTCCGCTGGTTTATGCCAAACTGCTTGCGCGAATAACTTCATAACTTCCTGATCCGAACTACCAGACCGTAGAACCTCCCGTAAATCCACTTCATGTTTACTATGTAAACATGCTCGTAGTTTTCCATCGGCTGTTAGGCGGACACGATTGCAAGTATCACAGAAATGTTGGCTTAATGCACTAATAAAGCCAATACTCCCTTTGAAACCACTTGGTCGGAAATACTCTGCCGGCCCTCCACCAGTAATGTCCTTGGTTGGAACAGGAACATCTTCATTGAACCCTAAGAGTTCCTTCATCTCCTTAATAGGAACATAGTCGGTCCGATGGTCTGAGCTAACTCCGATCGGCATAAGTTCGATAAATCGGACATGGAGTGGATATTGTTTTGCTAATGTTAGAAAGCTGGGCAACTCTTCAGTATTAAATCCACGAACAACCACGACATTAATTTTAACCGGATTCAGTCCAGCCTCAAGTGAACGAAAGATTCCCTGAATTACTTTCGAGACATCACCGCCACGGGTATTATCATAGAAACGTTTTCGATCCATGGTGTCCAAGCTGATGTTGACACGTTGAACGCCCGCGGCTTTCAAATCAAAGGCCATCTCTGGAAGTAACAGTCCATTGGTTGTCAGCATAAGATCCTCCACCCCTGGAAGTTGAGCCCCCTCTCGAAGGAAGTCCAAGATGTCTTTACGTACCAGAGGTTCTCCGCCAGTGATACGAAACCGACGAAATCCTAATTGTGTACTTATCCTCATCAACCTAAGAATTTCTTCGAACGAAAGAATATAGTCGTGTGGCATCCACTGTATTCCTTCACCTGGCATACAGTACTTACAGCGTAAGTTACAACGATCAGTCACTGAGATTCTAAGATAGTCAATACGCCTAAGAAATTGATCTTGCATTGCAACTCACCTCTCTTATTTTTGAAAACGCAAAAAAACCCGCGGTCTGTAAACAACCGGGGGAATATATTCCACCTGTCGACAGACTCCTTTCCAGCAGGAGATATTACGGTTTCCCATAATACCCGAGTGTTTAAAACACTTGTCTGGTCACCATTGCTTATAGCTTTAGGTAATCCAGCTTCGGAGCATAACGATTAAATTTACTATTTTGTTCATAATTCGCTATTAGTTGACGAATACCTTTTTTTATTGATATATATATATATATTTGTCTTTTAATGAAAAAGGATTCAGGTTTTTTCAAAAATATTGTACACTATAAGAAAGGTAAGGTCCAAGGAGGTAACAATGCCAAACGAAACCGTTACTCATTCTATTCTTAAAGCTAATGGGGCATTGCTAGAATGCGTAGAAGATACTGTAGTTCGAGAAGTTCCATTAACCATCCACTATAACCGTGAAGAAATTGCTACGCTATTATGCTCGCCTTCCCAAACAGAGGAACTTACTCTTGGATTTTTATTTAACGAGG
>JADQBO010000450.1 GCA_016278585.1 Desulfosporosinus sp. | reverse complement strand
AATGGAAGACCTAAAGACAGTACCAAAGCTCTTTAAGATTATGTTTACTTCTCAAACATTAGTCTCTAAAAGTGAGTTGATAAATCAGATTGGTGATTGGGCAACGGTTAGTCGTCGGGAAGGATTGCTTTCACTTGAAAGTAAGGCGGAGGAGATCGAAGATGAATTCCTGAGAAATGGAATGCGTATGGTCATTGACGGGAATGACCCGGAATTTATTCGTGACGTACTTATGGAAAATATTTCAGCGATGGAAGAACGTCATAGACTGGGTGCGCTTATCTTTACTCAGGCAGGTACTTATGCACCAACCTTAGGTGTATTAGGGGCAGTCGTGGGCTTGATTGCTGCCTTGGGTAATCTTAATGAGATAGAAGCCTTAGGACATTTGATTTCTGCCGCTTTCGTGGCAACCTTACTGGGTATTTTCACTGGTTATGTCTTGTGGCATCCCATGGCCAATAAATTGAAACAAAAATCTAAAAAAGAGACCCAGGTTAAGATGATGATGGCAGAAGGTCTCTTAGCGATTCAAGCTGGCGAGCCCGTACTGTCGATTAATCAAAGGCTAGCAGTTTTCCTTTCTTCTAATGAACGTAAAGTTATGGAGGGAGAAAAGCTTGAAAAAACATAAAAAAGAGCATCATGAAGAACACATGGACGAGGCATGGTTACTTCCATATGCTGATTTATTAACGTTACTACTAGCATTATTTATTATATTATTTGCATCAAGTCAGGTAGATGAAAAAAGATATGCTCAGGTTATGCAGGGTTTAAACAGTGCTTTCAACGGAGGGGTAAGTGTTTTTGAGGAATCTGATACTATATCGTTAGATGAAGTTTCGGCAAATGATATTAAGAAGTTGAAAGAGAGTGAGCAAGAACAAAAGCTCAAAGACCTGATTAATAAGGAAAAACAGGATATGGAAGCTATTAAGAGGAAGCTTGATGTATTTATTATGGAAAATGGGCTAACCCTGCAACTCCAGACCAATGTTACCAATGATATGCTTAAAATTACAATTCAAGATTATGCTTTATTTGATTCAGGAATGGCTGTAGTAAAACCAGAGGCTCAAAAATTAGCATCGGTTATTTCGGATATGTTAAGTATGTATCCTGATTACAAAGTGGAGGTAGCGGGGCATACTGATAATATACCCATTAATACTAATGAATTTGATTCCAATTGGGATTTAAGCTCCCGGCGATCATTAAACTTTATGAAGTATCTGCTGAAAGCGAATAGCATCAATCAAGCTCGATTTCGTTCCATCGGATATGGCGAGTTCCAACCCATTGATACCAATGAAACCTTCGAGGGCCGAGCAAAAAATCGGCGTGTAGATGTGAATATTATTCGGAATACGATAGAAGTTAAAAGTATTGTCCCATAATCATTGATTAAAGCAATAGTTGTACGTGTGGTATTTGCAACTTCAGAAAACAGTTATGTTTATCAAATAAAATGTTCATAGTTTAAGTGTTGTTTTAAACTAGAAAGGTGAGACTATGCGTACACGAAGTTTTTTACCTATGAATCGATCGGATATGGAGGCTGTTGGTTGGGATGAATTAGATTTTCTCTTGATTAGCGGAGATGCTTATGTGGATCATCCTAGCTTTGGTATTGCCATTATAGCTCGTGTTCTAGAAAAACATGGCTATCGGGTTGGGATCGTGGCCCAGCCAGACTGGAAGAATCTCCAAGATTTCCGAGCGATGGGAAAACCTCGCTTGGCATGTTTGATTTCTGGCGGAAATCTAGATTCCATGGTTAATCATTACACTGCAGCTAAGAAGAAACGACATAAAGATGCATATTCTCCTGGAGGAACGTCAGGTCTAAGACCAGATCGAACGACGATCGTGTATTCGAATCGGGTTAGGGAAGCTCTACCCGGTGTTCCGGTGATTATTGGGGGGATTGAGGCTTCACTAAGACGCTTTGCCCATTATGACTATTGGAGTAATGATGTTCGAAGGTCTATTCTCTTGGATAGTCAAGCTGATTTACTGGTCTTTGGTATGGGAGAAAAACCAATCGTGGAGGTCGCAGAGCGTCTAAATAGTGGTGAGCCTATTGACCGGATAATAGACGTTAGGGGGACCATGATACCCTTGACCGGAGATGTTATGCCTAAAGATACTTTAGTGCTTCCTGCCTTCGAAGAAATTGTTAAGGATAAGAAAAAATATGCTGAGGCTTTTTGGGTTCAATATAACCAACAGGATCCTTTTTTAGGGAAATCCATGCTTCAATCTCATGGACGAAAAAGTGTGCTACAAAACCAACCCTCGTTTCCCTTAACCCAAGCGGAGATGGATGCCATCTACGCCCTGCCTTTTATGGGAACGTACCATCCTTCCTATGAAGAACTTGGGGGAGTACCCGCTATTGAAGAAGTAGAATTTAGCCTTACAAGTGCTAGAGGGTGTTTTGGAGCATGCTCTTTCTGTGCGTTAACCTTTCATCAAGGGAGAATCATTCAGAGCCGCAGTGCGGAATCGATTATTCGGGAAGCTGAGCAAATGACTTGGAATTCTCGTTTTAAAGGATATATTCACGATGTAGGGGGGCCAACGGCCAACTTTCGCCGCCCGGCATGTCAGAAACAATTAACCAAGGGAGCCTGTTCACACAAACAATGCCTCTTCCCAGAGCCGTGTACTAAATTGGAGAATGATCATGAGGAATACATAGATCTTTTGCGCCGCCTTCGAAGCTTACCAAGGGTGAAAAAAGTGTTTGTTCGTTCCGGTATTCGGTATGATGCAGTGTTAGCGGATCGAAAATCAAAGTTTATTCGTGAACTTTGTGAGCATCATGTTAGCGGTCAATTGAAAGTTGCCCCAGAACATGTTAGTGACTCAGTCCTCAAATTAATGGGCAAACCTGGAAAAGGTGTACATGAAGAATTTGTGCAGGAGTTCCGTAAAACTAATGAGAAATTAGGCAAACAACAATATCTCGTACCTTATTTAATGTCTTCACACCCAGGAAGCACGCTTAAAGAGGCCGTTGAATTAGCTGAATATGTTCGGGATATGGGTGTAAACCCAGAACAAGTTCAGGATTTCATTCCAACCCCAGGAACACTTTCTACTTGCATGTACTATACGGGCTTAGACCCTAGGACGATGGAATCAGTTTATATTCCACGAAGCATGCATGAGAAGGCGATGCAGAGGGCTTTAATTCAGTATCGGAATCCTAAAAACCATGGGTTAGTCGAAGAAGCTTTACGCTCAGCTCATCGTGAGGATCTTATTGGATATGGGCCTAAGTGTTTAATACGACCTAGACGATATATTCGAGACGATCAGAACGAATTGGGCAAAAAAACCGGGAAAAAACCAACAAGAAGATCAGGAATGAAGAAAAAGGGCTCACCAAGTCAGGAAATTCTAGTTAAAGGCGCGTCGCGTACAGAAGGACGCAAGAATACTCGAAGTGCAGAAACACCGTCTACAGGTATACCACCTAAGGATGGACGATCCAAAGATTCCCGGCTCCCAGCAAGTCCTTCTAAAAGTGCCCAGGGCCGGAAAATTCAGCCAGAAGGGGTTGCGGAAAAGGAGAAGGGACTATTTCGGAAGGGTTCAGATAATCAGATCCATAAGGGTAAGAGAAAACAGCGCGGGGGCAAGAAGTAAATCCTTTCGACCTCATCGAGGGAAGTGTCAGCAATTTGACGACGGTATAGCACTTACCTAGTGCCCAAGACTAAAAGGAATTTGCCCCGTCCCTAGGATTCCTCCAAATAAAAGGCGTTAGTAGCCAAAAGCTACTAACGCCTTTTATTATGCCCATTCTCCAAACTCATCGATCAGCATATCTTCTACTTCATCTAGAGTTATTCGCCCTAATTCCTTAAGGTGACCGTCTTCTGACCATTCAAGGAAATCTTGGTACGTTAAGTCTGGTTCTTCATAGTAAAACTTTAGAAAGGAAAACCATTTTCCTTCCGTTCGATTATCTTCTTCGTAACGAAGCAGGTAGTATTCAGTTTCTTCAAACTTACTTTGAAAGAAGATAGCCTCTCCGGGTACGATTTGTACAACTCGAGCATCTTCATATTGCCGGTTAGCGAATTGAAACGTAAAAGCCTCGATATGGGTTTGGTCGTTAGTCCGGCGCAGGGGATCTAGAGTGGGTGTATATGCACCTTGATTTCGTTCTTGGTCGTTCTTAAAGGAATAGATAGTTTCGGTTGTTTTTGTTTCTTCCAACTCTTCCGCTATACTATCGAGGCGGCGAGAAACCAACGAGGGTAGCGTAAATTGTTGGCAGGAATTAGAGCGACAGTGATAAACGGGAACATTATTCACGTGTCCTACACCATGGGCTAAATCAATTGGAACAGTTCGAGCAGTTAGATATCCTATATCGCCACAACCGCACGTGTCGATAGGTTCTATTGTTTCATCTTCAGCAAACATACGTGACACCTCACAAAAGTTTGTTCGACCTTAATTCAGTCTGAGTTTTATAATTCCTTCAAAGTCTATACATTAAATGTAGCCATTTAACGCAAACTTTAGACAGAGAGGATTTCTTGGGCTTTGTTAATAATACATTACTTGAGTAATAAATCATAGGATGGAGGAAATTTTATGTTTAATAACAAACGATATCTAACTTACTTACTAGTGATAGTGTTAACACTTTTACTTACTGCCTGCGGAGAGGGAAATCAAACTCCAGCAGGCCAAGAAGAGGAGAGAGTTAGTCTAACCGGGTCAGGAAGCTCCTTTGTTTATCCTCTATTAAATCAACAGATTGAAGAGTTCCGCAAGAAAAATAGAAACATTTCAATTAACTACCAGAGCAGTGGTAGTGGTGCAGGAATCAAACAAGTTTCAGAGCAAACTATAGATTTTGGAGCCACGGACGGCCCGATGACGGATGAGCAGCTTAAAGCTGCAAAAGGTGGAAAATTGCTGCACATTCCTTTAACTTTAGGGGCAGTAGCGGTAACTTATAATGTTCCTAATGTTCAGAAAGACCTAAAGATAAGTCCGTCGGTACTTGCTGACATTTTCCTTGGAAAGATCACCAAATGGAATGATCAACAGATTACAGCCGAAAACCCCGGTGTTTCTTTACCTGACTTAAAAATAACCGTTGCTAATCGTTCTGACGGGAGCGGCACAACCTATATATTTTCAGACTATCTCAGCAGTATAAGTCAGGAGTGGAAAAGTAAGGTGGGTAAAGGAACTTCCTTAAATTGGCCTACAGGGATAGGTGGCAAAGGAAATGCTGGTGTAGCAGGTGTTATTCAACAAACGTCTGGATCGATTGGATATTTAGAGCTGGCGTATGCCGTTCAAAATAACTTGTCCTATGCCATGCTGAAAAATAAAGAGGGTAAATGGGTAGCCCCATCCCTTCAATCAACCTCCGCAGCTGCCTCGGCTGCAAAAATTCCAGATGACATGAGAGTATCAATTGTTAATGCTCCAAGTGCCGATGCCTATCCAATTGCAGGTTTTGCTTGGGCTTTAGTTTATCAGGAACAAACAGATAAAGCTAAAGGCACGGCCCTGGTTAACTTCCTCAATTGGGCGATTCATGACGGACAAGCACTTTCCGAAGAATTACACTACGCGAAACTGCCGCCCAATTTAGTAAGCCGTGAAGAAGAGTTGCTTAAATCGATCACGTATCAAGGAGAACCTCTTTTGAAATAGCTTAAAATAGATAAGACTGAGGAAGGCGGAAGGATCAGAAGATATGGGTAAGAAACATAAACTTACAATTTCATTAGGGGATCAAGCCTTGAGGCTCCTGACACTTTTGATGGCCCTTAGTGTTATGGTTCTCATGGTTTGGATGGGGTGGCAGATGTTCGACGCGGCGCGCCCAAGCATTCAAAGGTTTGGTTTTAGCTTTGTTACCGGTCGCGTTTGGGATCCAGTTAAGGAGCAATTCGGAGCACTGCCATTTATCTATGGAACATTAGTGACCTCATTATTAGCCTTGCTGCTGGCAGCCCCAATCGGTCTTGGTGTAGCCATTTTTCTAAATGAAATGGCTGCGTCGAAGTTTCGTGCTGTGGTTGGATTTTTAGTGGAGATGCTGGCAGCAATCCCCAGTGTTGTCTACGGATTATGGGGAATTTTTGTCTTAGTCCCTTGGCTAAGAGAAACTGTCGAACCTGGATTGGCGAAATGGTTCGGATTTATCCCTCTCTTTCAGGGGACTCCTGTCGGCTTTGGTATGTTAGCTGGAGGATTAATTTTGGCAGTGATGATTCTACCCACAATTGCGGCGATCTCTAGGGAAGTGATGGCTGCTGTACCTGATATCCAACGGGAAGCTGCCTTAGCCTTAGGGGCAACGAAGTGGGAGATGATAAGGGTGGCGGTTCTCCCCTATGCTAAATCAGGGATCATGGGGGGGATCATGCTGGGTTTAGGTCGAGCACTCGGAGAAACAATGGCTGTAACTATGGTGATTGGCAATCGCCCGGATATTCTTCCCTCCTTATTCGCGCCTGCCTATTCCATGGCAGCCGTGATTGCCAACGAGTTTACAGAAGCTACATATGATCTTTATTTAAGCGCACTTGTCGAAATCGGTTTTATCCTGTTTGGGATTACACTTGTGCTTAATTTTATGGCCCGACTTCTTGTCTGGTCCGTAGCACGGGGTCCCAAAGGAGGCGATATTGTATGAGTAATTACGTTCGTAGATACCAAAATTGGTTGATGTTAGGTGTGTTTACTTTAGCGACAATCATTGCCCTAATTCCATTGTTTGGAGTTCTTGGGTATGTTATAAAAAACGGAATTGGGGCCTTGGATTTACAATTTTTCACCAATTTACCGAGGGCAATGGGTTTGCCCGGGGGTGGGATGGCCAATGCGATTGTAGGTACTTTGATCATGGTTCTAATTGCCAGCCTAATTGGTATAC
>JADQBO010000124.1 GCA_016278585.1 Desulfosporosinus sp. | reverse complement strand
CATTCGAGGCCTTTTTTTCTAAGGAAAGCAGCTTTTTATTAAATAACTTAGTGCTAGTTGGCTTAGCTTTCGCAGTATTCTTAGGGACGGTTTTCCCGTTAATTTCTGAAGCCGTCCAAGGCGTAAAAGTCTCTGTGGGAGCACCTTTTTTTAATACAGTTAGTGCCCCGTTAGGGTTAGCTTTGTTTATTCTGATGGGAATCTGCCCATTAATTGCCTGGCGCAAGGCCACTTATAAGAGTTTGTTCGACAATTTCCTCGTTCCTATAGTATTTACGGCCATAGCTATACTGGATATTTTTCTACTAGGGGTCAGAAAACCTTATGCTTTAGCTGGTTATGGAATAGCGGTATTTTGTATTTCGACAATTCTACTGGAGATTATCCAAGGAACGCGGGTGCGGCAGAAACTAACTGGAGAGTCTTTCCTAAGGGCCATTGTTTTATTATTAATGCGCAATCGTCGACGTCATGGGGGTTATATCATTCATCTGGGTATGGTGCTAATGTTGGTAGCAATTACGGGTTCATACACTTACAATCTTGATTTAACCAAAAGTGTTGAAATTGGGAAATCTCTGGAGATAGGTTCCTATACATTGATATACAAAGATTTAGCCGTAAAGAATTTGGGCAATTCACGTCAAGCTGTTTATGCTTCCTTAAACGTATACAATCGATATACCGGTCGCCTGCTCGGCTCTGTGGAACCACAGAAAGTGTTTTACCCTACCTCGGATCAACCCTCTACTGAGGTGGGACTACGTAGGACCTTAAAAGAGGACCTGTACATTGTTTTGGCGGATTGGCAAAAGGATGGAAGCGCGACATTTAAGATATTTATCAATCCTTTGATGGCCTGGCTTTGGATTGGCGGCTATGTCCTGATCTTTGGTACGATCTTTGCCCTTTGGCCCGGACGCGGTAGTCAGACAGGGGCGCACTACCCGCGACGGCAGGATATCCTTAAGGCTAAGGTGGAGGGCGAAGTATGAAGAGATGGGGGTTAGTACCAGTTGTCATTGTTTTACTCACATTGTTGTTTTCCCCTAGAACCTATGGCAGTGAGCCTTGGGAAACACGTCCTATCCCTTTGGATGTGGAAAGTGGAGTAATATGTGTCCTGGATGGTTGTATGATGAATTTGTCAGTCTGCGAGACGTTAGCAGCTGATAAATTAAGGGTCGTTATCCGAGAAAAGTTGTTCAAAGAGGGCTTTGATAAGGAAGAAACGTATGCGTATCTAGCAGAGGTATATGGAGATAAAGTCTTAGCTGCTCCGCCAAAAAGAGGATTCAATTGGGTTGCTTGGCTTGGGCCGTTTGTGGCTACTATTGGCGGAGGGGCATTCGTTTACCTGGGCTTAGAAGAATGGGTGGGTTCATCCCGTCGGGAAGAAGACGTTGCTCCGCTTGATCCGGAGGATGCCCTTCGATTGGACGAAGAGTTAAAGAAGTATTTATAAAGAAAACTAAGCTAGAGGGAGTTCTACTCTATTTGAGTTTTTTAAAGGTGTTTGGAGGTTAAACCCTTGTATACAGTTCTAATAGTCGTGTTATTGGTGTTAGTATCCTTGACCTTGATAGCTTATCCCATCTGGAAAGGCCATGTGGGTGAAGGAGAGCAATTAGAAGGGTTGAGTCCGATAGCAACGGAAAAAGACGTGATTATGGGTACCTTAAGTGAACTAGAATTTGATTATCATATGAAAAAACTTTCGGAGGATGACTACCGATCCTTAAAGAACAAGTATGCAAAAGTAGCACTGGCTATCATAGATACAGAGGATACCGATCCTACAGGAGATACACGGATTAGCAGGGCAGATCTAAGGGCTAACCAAGAGTGAACGAAAGATCTATGAAGAAGTGTAGTTCAGAGGGAGAGACGTGTGATTATAACTAGGGGTCTAAAAAAACAATTGGTAATATAAAAATTTTAAAGGGGCTTGATTTGGAAATCGCCCCCGGAGAATTCGTTACTTGTTTTGGGCCCAATGGGGCTGGAAAAAGTACGACCCTGAAAATCCTGGCTATGCTCAGTAAACCTTCTGGCGGGCAGGTGTTGATTGATGGTCAGGACGTAAGGGAGAACGAGTTAACTCTCCGATCTAAGATAGGAATGATATCTCATAATTCATTTCTGTATTATAACTTAACGGCGCGAGAAAACCTGGAGTTTTACGGGAGATTGTATGAAGTACCAGACCTAAAGCGAAGAATCACACAACTGTTAGATGAAGTGGGATTGTCGTCTGCGATGGGTGAACCGGTTTATAGTTTCTCTCGAGGTATGCAGCAGAGACTCTCTATTGCGCGCGCCCTAGTCCACAATCCTCCCATTTTGTTAATGGATGAACCGTACACTGGACTGGATGAAATGGCTAAAGGGGTTTTAAATGCGATTTTGAGTCAGTTAGCCCGAACTAAACACACAGTTTTCTTGATTACTCATGACTTTGAGCAGGGTTTGGAACAAAGCGACCAAGCTTTGATTCTAGTCGATGGTCGTATCACCTACTCCTGTAATCCCAAGAGGTTAAGGCGAGGAGAGTTTAGACGTCGGTATTTGGAGCTTATAGGAGGAGGCAAATGAGCTTCATCAGGAAAGTTAGAATTTTACTATGGAAAGAAGTTAGATGTGAGCTTCAGGGTAAGGAAATGCTGAGCACAATGATAGTGTTCTCCCTTTTAGTGGTGCTCGTTTTCGGTTTCGCTATCGATTTAAACAAAGATTTAATGGGCGAGATTTTGCCGGGTATCATTTGGATTACCATAATTTTCTCCGGGATATTCTGCCTTAACCGATCCTTCGCTGCGGAAAAACAAAATGACTGTTTAAGTGGGCTGATGCTCTGCCCACTAGACCGTAGTACTATTTACGTAGCTAAAACGATTATGAACCTCTTGTTCATGATTATTGTAGAAGGCGTAACTATTCCTTTATTCTTCGTTATCTTCAATTACCCCGGACCACAGCAGATTGGCTTGTTTGTAATGGTTCTTCTGCTTGGCACTTATTGTTTTATGGCAGTGGGTACCTTCTTGGCAGCGTTGTCTTCCGCTACAAAACCGGGAGAGGTGCTAATGCCGATTTTGTTAATTCCTTTGATTATGCCAGTATTGCTTAGCGCCTTGATCGTTACCAAAGTTAGTTTTGGTCTAGTGGGAAACGGTGTAGATCTATTTTTAAAGATTCTGATTGTCTATGGGGTGGTCTTTACTGTATTACCTATGCTTCTCTTCGATTATTTACTGGAGGTGTAGTCTGTGACTGAAAACACGCGCACTAGTCTAATGGAAAAAGTATTAGCGTGGTCAACTTTTCTTGCCGTGTTTGGAGCTTTATACTTAGTACTAGTTTATGCGCCCACAGAAAAAACGATGGGTGATGTTCAAAGAATCTTTTATTTTCACGTTGCGTCGGCTTGGATAGGAATGATGGCCTTCGGAGTTGTTTTTGTTGCCAGTATCGCTTACCTGCTAACTAGGCGAATGAACTGGGATACTTATGCATATACGTCTGCAGAAATCGGTGTAGTCTTCACAACTATTGTTTTATTGACCGGCCCTATCTGGGCTAAACCCATTTGGAATACCTGGTGGACGTGGGATTCACGTCTCACCACTACTCTGATCCTATGGTTTTTGTACCTGGCCTATGGCAAGGTTCGCGCGGCTATTGGCGAGGAAGAGAAGAAAGCACGTCTTGCTGCAGTATTTGGCATCTTGGCTTTTGTGGTCGTGCCAATTAATTTTTTTGCAATTCGTTGGTGGAGAACTATGCACCCCGGCGCTCTGGTCACTTCAAAAGGAATTGGATTAGCTCCTGACATGATGCTGGCTTTCTTTGCCAGCCTGTTCGCTTTCAGCTTATTGTACTGTTATTTTATGATGCGTAGTGTCCGTATTGAAAGGACGAAAGCGGAGATTAGTCGGTTAAAAGAGGGACTGTTTAATTAAATCAAGGGGCGATAAAAAATCAAGAATCGCAAACGGAGGTGCAATCATGGATAAGTTGTTTTATTTATTTCTTGCCTATTCAATAATTTGGGGGTTAATCTTCGGGTACAGTTTGCGTCTGGGTAAAAGACAAGTCGAATCCCAGCAAGAGCTTGATCTGTTAAAAGAACTAATTAGCAGCAAATCTTCATAAGGTACCCGAATAGTTCTTAGGCAGCATGAGTAGACTCTCCATTATGTTGAGAGAAAGGAGGAAACCGACATGGCTGATCTGGTAGAGAAGCGGGCTCGTATAGAGGCACTAGAATTAGAAAGTAAAAAACGTCGGAAATTGGTCTTGATTAGTCTGTGTACATTGTTGGTGGTGGGGGTAGTAGCTATTGTACTCTCATCCAAAGAGGCAATTCCCGGATTTGATGACAAATACTCAATAGGAAAAAGTGTTGATTATACAGATAAAACTATTGAAATGACTGAGGTAAAGGCAGAGATTAATAACGGCCAAATTAAACTATCTTTTGACGACTTAGAGAGAAACAAAATTCTTTACGCTATGTATGATCCCAATTTTGATATAGGTAATGGTCAGAAAGGGTTGCCTGTGATGGCTTATTTATCCCCAGCGGGTAGGGTGATAGTGGCTAGCAGTTTTTGCGAACCATGCTATTCCCGTAAATTCCACATCGAAGGGGATGTATTAGTGTGTAATGTCTGTTTTACCCGTTGGAGTCTCGCCGACTTAACGGGATTAGGTGGTGGATGTACTAAGTATCCACCTCAAGAATTATATTATTCTGTAGATGAGGAAAACGGAAAAATCCTTATTAATGAAGACGATATTAAAGACTGGAAACCGCGGAATTATGACGCTTCAACGACTTCGAATATGAACTAACTTAAAACGGCAAAGGGAATAAACTCAATGTTTAGATGTGTCTAATCTACATCTTCAGCAAAATGCCAGGGCTGGAGTTTTATTTGTCAATGCACCCTTTTATTAACCGCTTAGGTTTAATACGAAAACAACTGTATACTAATTATTGAGTCAATGATAATATTGGTAATTGAAGTAATTAAGTAAAGGGAGTTTGTAGGTATGATCAGAGTTTGGTTAATTTTTGCTATGGTACTTATCGGGATTAGTTATTCAGCACTTATACACTTCACGACTTTTCCTTTTATTAATAATTTTATTGTTAAATGCCTGGTGCTGGGTACTGTTTTTGGACTGATAAATTACATTGCAGCGGAACTTTTTTTCTGGAGAATTGATAAACTTAAAAAGATTAATGAACAATTAAAAATAAATCTTAATATCGATAAGTTAACAGGAATTCTTAATAGAAGAGCTTTTGACGAAGATATAAAAAATTTAGGAGAACAAAATGGTTCGTACTCATTGATTTTTATTGACATAGACAATTTTCGAGACTTCAATAATCGTTTTGGTCACGATGTTGGAGATAGCGTACTGGTTAAAGTAGGACAAACAATTCAGGCTAAAGTTCGTGAGAGAGATCGAGTATACAGATATGGTGGAGAAGAAATAGTTTTGCTTCTGCGGGATTGCAATAAAACGAATGCTTGGAAGATGGCTGAAACGATTCGCTCACAAATAAGTGAGCTTGATAATGGTTCATACCCTCAAATCACGATTTCCTTAGGAGTTTCAAGTTATCCTGACGATGGCAAGACTATTAACGATCTTATTGTGGCTTCTGACCAAGCACTTTTAAAGGCTAAACATAGTGGCAAGAATTGTACTGTTTTATGTTAGCCCATAAGCATTGGAATGAAGTATACAAATTATGAAGAAGGGATCCTGAACATGTCAGGGTCCCTTCTTCATAAGAAATTCACAACTCATTCACAGCATAATCGAATTGATCTAATATACTTTGAGACATGAAGTCAAGGTTACTTTGAAAGTGGTCTTGGGTAAACTTTAGGAGGTAAAAAATGAAAAAGTCAAAATGGATTATTGGACTCTCAATTGTAAGCTTAGCTGCGCTTTCGGGTACGGCATTTGCACTGAATTCAGGCTCGGGAGCAGCGAAACCTGTAGGACAGATCCCCGGTTTTATACCTACCGTGGCTACAACTAAGATTCAAGAAACCACTCCCCAACCTGCAACACTAACCCTTTCTTCCATAAATACTAACCCAGATTCAGTTACTACGCCTGAATTAAACGGATATGGCGGTGGCTATGGCATGATGGGAGGTCAGGGTGTTAACGGATATGGCGGTGGCTATGGCATGATGGGAGGTCAAGGTGTTAACGGATATGGCATGATGAGCGGAGGCTATGACGCTAAAAGCTTGGGAGTTGATCTTGCCAACGGTGAAGTTGCATCATTCGACCAAGCCGTGGCAATTGCAAAGGCTTACACACAAATGATTAACCAGGACCTTGTTATTTCTCAACTCCATGAATATTCAAATGTTTATGGGGTAGAGTTAAACGAAGGGAAGACAGGGGCTAAGGCCTATGAAGTTATGGTTTACAAAAATGGAGGACAGATGATAACTAACATGGGGCCGAATATCATGTGGAACACAAAATATGGACATATGAATTGGGGAACCGATGGAGCCGTTACGATAAGCGAAGAACAGGCTACGAAGAACGCTCAAGGTCTCGTAACCAATATGGGCCAAGGATACTCGATCGGAAAGCCCGAACTAGCACCCGGGTACTATGAATTTATGGTTCAAAAAGATGGCAAGAATTACGCAGAACTTGATGTAAATGGGTATACGGGGCAAGTCTGGCTTCAGAGTTGGCAGGGACCGATTATTCAATCGATTGATGTTAAATAATAAGTTATATCGTAATACCCTTTTTATTTATACTCGAAGGCAGGAATACACTATAAAGTTATAAAAGCGGCTGAGGATTAATTCCCCAGTCGCTTTTAGGTTAACTCGGGTTCGACAGTCTGTAGGCACGAGAAGTGCCTCTATACCTTGTGGCGC
>JADQBO010000456.1 GCA_016278585.1 Desulfosporosinus sp. | reverse complement strand
GTTTGCTTATACTAATGTGATGGAAATCCCCAAAGTTGATAAAATTGTTATTAATATGGGTGTCGGCGAAGCGGTTCAAAACTCCAAGGCGATTGATTCTGCTGTCGGAGACCTAATGAAGATCACTGGACAAAAGCCGATCGTCACGAAAGCGAAGAAATCCATAGCCGCATTCAAGCTACGTGAAGGGATGCCCATTGGATGTAAAGTCACTCTACGTGGTCAACGTATGTATGAATTCATGGATCGTCTCTTAAACGTGGCCTTGCCTCGTGTTCGTGACTTCCGTGGTATTTCAGCAAAGGCGTTTGACGGACGTGGAAACTACACGTTAGGAATCAAGGAGCAACTGATCTTCCCTGAAATGGAGTACGACAAGATCGATAAGCTTCGCGGAATGGATGTAGTCTTTGTAACAACGGCAAAAACCGACGAAGAAGCGCGAGAGTTGCTTCGCGGGTTCGGAATGCCATACCGTGAATAGAGAAAAGGAGGTTCAAGAACGTGGCTAAGACATCAATGGTTGTCCGCCAAAATCGTGGACAAAAATTCGCAGTGCGTTCGCATAACCGTTGCAAGCTTTGTGGACGTCCCCATGCTTACATGCGGAAATTCGGAATTTGCCGGATTTGTTTCCGGGAGTTGGCTCACAAAGGGGAACTTCCTGGAATCACAAAGGCCAGTTGGTAAAACATTGTAAGGAAGGGGGACGACTGAAGTGTCAATGTCAGATCCGATAGCAGATTTTTTAACTCGTATCCGCAATGCTGGAATGGTCTACCATGATAAAGTTGAGGTACCAGCATCTCGTACTAAGAGAGAAATTGCGGAGCTGCTTAAAGCAGAAGGATACATCAAGGACGTAGAATTTATTGCAGACGACAAGCAAGGTGTAATTCGGATGTATTTGAAATACGGTCCAAACCGTGAACGTGTTATAACTGGGCTAAAACGGATAAGCCGTCCAGGACTACGCGTTTATGCGAAGAAGGATGAAATGCCGAAAGTCCTTGGTGGACTGGGAGTCGCAGTTATTTCAACATCTAAGGGGATAATGACAGATAAAAAAGCCCGGAAAGAGGGCCTTGGAGGAGAAGTAATCTCCTACATTTGGTAATTTTCGCAACGGAGGTGCAGTGAATGTCCAGAATTGGCAAGCGCCCCATTGGGATCCCCAGTGGTGTGGACTTCAAAATAGAAGATAACGTTGTCACAGTTAAGGGCCCAAAAGGTTCCTTAACAAGAAAGCTTCATTCATTAATTAATATTGCCGTAGAGGACTCACAAATCATTGTCACACGGCCAGATGATCAACCCTTAAGCCGTTCCCTGCATGGACTGACCCGTACGTTGATTGCCAACATGGTAGAGGGCGTAACCAATGGGTTTACCAAGGGACTCGATATGGTTGGGGTAGGATATCGTGCTTCTAAGCAAGGAAATAAACTTGTTTTAACGGTAGGAAAATCTCATCCAGTTGAGCTTACTCCTTATGAAGGAATTGACTTTGAAGTCCCAGCACCCAATAAAATCTTGATAAAAGGGATGGATAAAGAACTCGTTGGTGCTTTTGCCGCCGTTGTTCGTTCAGAGCGATTGCCTGAACCCTACAAAGGCAAGGGGATCAAATACGAAGGGGAAGTCATCCGTCGTAAGGTTGGTAAGACTGGTGGTAAAAAAGGCGCTAAGAAGTAATACAAAATAGGCAAGGGCAAAATCTCTTGCCAATCGTGAAAGGAGTGAGTTCCATTTGATTAAGCGCATTGATCGAAAGGCAATCCGCATCAAAAAGCATAAAAGCATCCGCAAGAATGTTACCGGAGTTGCTGCGCGCCCACGCTTAGCAGTATTTCGGAGCTTGAATCATATCTACGCTCAAGTAATCAATGACGAGCTCGGCGTAACGCTTGTTGCCGCTTCTTCCCTCGATCCAGAGTTCAAAGCCGCAGATCTGTCAGGCGGAAACACCGCTGGCGCTCAAAAGGTCGGCGAACTGGTTGCGAAGAAAGCCCTTGAAAAAGGAATTACGCAAGTAGTATTCGATCGTGGGGGTAATGTTTATCACGGCCGAATCTCGGCATTGGCACAATCAGCGCGAGAAGCTGGACTCAGCTTCTAAGCTCGGGTAAAGGAGGAAAATTCAAATTGGCGAAATTCGAAGCTAATAAATCAGACATGATTGAAAAGGTTGTTCATATTGCCCGTGTGGCCAAGGTTGTAAAAGGTGGACGCCGCTTTAGCTTTAGCGCTCTCGTCGTGGTCGGAGACGGCAACGGTCGTGTTGGCGCTGGCCTAGGGAAAGCTGGAGAAGTGCCAGAGGCAATTCGCAAAGGTATCGAAGATGCGAAGAAGAACCTCGTTAGTGTTCCTATGCACGGCACCACAATTACTCATCCCATTATAGGAATTTTTGGTGCAGGGCAAGTATTGTTAAAACCAGCATCTAAAGGGACCGGAGTTATTGCTGGTGGTGCAGTTCGTGCAGTTCTCGAAGTTGCTGGAGTTCATGACATTCTAACGAAGTCATTGGGTTCGGCAAACCCCCATAACATGGTTAATGCAACGATGGCAGCCTTGAAATCTCTCAAACGTCCAGAAGAGATTGCCAAACTTCGTGGCAAGACCGTAGCAGAAGTTCTAGGTTAAGGAGGGTCGGTCATGAAAATTAAAGTGACACTCACAAAGAGTCCGATCGGATATTCTAAAGCACAGCATAAAGTGTTACAAGCACTTGGCTTAGGGAAAGTCGGATCAAGTGCAGTTCATGAGGACAGTCCTGGGATTCTAGGAATGGTTCACAAATGCATGCATTTGGTTACGGTAGAAACACTAGCTCAATAGAAGGAGGTGTAAGGCGAGCATGAAACTGCATGAATTAAAGCCTGCTGAAGGATCGACACATGCACCTAAGCGCTTGGGCCGTGGCGTTGGTTCCGGACATGGTAAAACGTCCGGTAAAGGACACAAAGGACAAAATTCGCGGGCAGGTGGAGGAGTACGTCCAGGTTTTGAAGGCGGCCAAAATCCACTGTTTCGCAGGACTCCGAAACGCGGCTTTAATAATATCTCAAGAAAAGAAATTGTTGCCCTGAATGTTCGTGACTTAGAACGTTTTGAGGACGGTGCTGAAGTTACGATTGAAAGCCTCTTCGAAATCGGTCTGATCAAAGCTGCTAAAGATGGCGTAAAGATACTAGCAACAGGAGATTTGACCAAAGCACTGACCGTCAAAATTGACAAAGTCAGCCCAGCAGCGGCAAAGAAGATAGTTGCGGCGGGTGGAAAAGTAGAGGTGGAATAGGATGGCTGTCGATTCCCTGAAGAATGCGTGGAATGTTGCGGATCTCAGGAAGAAAATCGGTTATACTCTGCTGATGTTCTTGATCTTTCGTATCGGAGCACATATTCCAACTCCTTTTATTGATCGAGACATTCTAAATGAAATGTTTGGATCGGGAGCCATGATGAACTTCATGGATACCATCTCTGGTGGTTCCTTTAAAAGCCTATCTGTTTTTGCGTTGAGCATTACACCCTATATTACCGCTTCCATCATTTTTCAACTTCTAACGGTTGTCATTCCCAAGCTGGAACGGCTTTCCAAAGAAGGTGACTATGGGCGCAAAAAGATTACTCAATATACGAGATACGCAACCGTCGGACTTGGATTTATCCAAGCTATAGGACTAACCTTCGGGATCAGAGGAGCAGTAACCGTTTCTAGCCCAGCTATGCAATGGCCGACTTACCTGCTGATAGCACTCGTTTTGACTGCCGGTACAGCTTTTCTAATGTGGCTTGGAGAGGCAATTACCGAAAAAGGGATTGGGAATGGTATTTCTCTAATCATCTTTGCAGGAATTGTTTCTCGAATCCCATCCGCTCTTACATCCTTATGGGAAATGTTAAGGGTTGGGGAGATCAATGCTTTCTCGCTTATTGGATTGGCTCTCATCGTTGCCTTTATCACAGGGGGCGTTGTTTATGTTCAGGAAGGGCAACGTCGTGTAACCGTTCAATATGCAAAGAGAGTCGTCGGTCGCAGAGTTTATGGCGGGCAGAGTAGTCATATTCCGCTCAAAGTAAACCAAGCAGGGGTAATCCCCGTTATATTCGCGATGTCTCTGCTGGCTTTTCCACAGGCAATTGCGTCTTGGATGCCGACATCAGGTTTATCAAGATTTGTAAACACATGGTTTAGCATGAATGGTAGTATCACTTCAATCCCGTACCTACTGCTCTATGGTGCGCTCATATTATTCTTTGCATACTTCTACACGTCCATTACATTTAATCCCATTGATGTAGCAGACAACTTGAAGAAGTATGGGGGATTTATCCCTGGCCTTCGACCTGGGCGACCAACGGCAGAATATTTATCAAAAGTATTGAACCGTATTACTCTCGCAGGGGGTTTATTTCTAGCTTTGATCGCAGTCCTACCGACACTAGTTATTGGTCTCACCGGGCTCAAGAACATCTATTTTGGAGGTACATCCCTACTGATTGTGGTTGGGGTTGCGCTCGATACGATGAAACAGATTGAATCCCAACTTATGTCGAGGCATTATCAAGGATTTATGAAATAAGAGGAGGAAGAGCAATGAAGATAATATTAATGGGTGGCCCAGGTGCAGGTAAGGGAACACAGGCAAATCCACTTGTAGAACGTTTTCATTTCCCACATATTTCAACAGGAGACATGTTTAGAGCTGCTATTAAAGAAGGAACTGCCTTAGGTTTAAAGGCTAAGTCCTACATGGATGCTGGTGGCTTGGTCCCTGACGAAGTGACTATTGGGATTGTTGAAGAACGCCTAGCGCTGCCTGATTGTGCAGATGGATTCCTACTTGATGGATTTCCACGGACACTTGCTCAAGGTAGTGCTTTAGCTGGTATTTTAGAGCGCCTTGGTATGAAACTCGATGGTGTTATCAATATTGAAGTTGATGAAGAGGTGTTAATTCCTAGACTTACTGGACGACGTGTATGTCGGTCGTGTGGATCTTCCTACCATATGATTTTCAATGCTCCAAAGCAAGAAGGAGTTTGTGGTCAATGTGGCGGAGAGCTCTATCAGCGTTCTGATGACACTGTAGAAACTGCTAAAAATCGTCTAAATGTCTATAATTCGCAAACTGAACCTTTGATAGCTTTTTATGAAGAAAAAGGTTTATTAAAGCGTATTAATGGAGACCAACCAATTGATCAGGTATTTCAGGATATACTGAAAGCTTTGGCCTAATCAGCATGATTGAGCTGAAAAATGCGAACCAACTGGTTCTGATGCGTAATGCAGGGCGGATTGTGGCAGAAACACTTGCACTTGTGCGAGAGTATGCTAAGCCTGGTGTTACGACACTCGAATTAGATCGCATAGCTGAAGAATATATTCGTGCACAGGGTGCCATACCGGCGTTTAAGGGGTATAACGGATTCCCAGCAACGCTGTGTACCTCTATAAACGAACAGGTAGTTCATGGGATACCCGGTTTAAGGAGTCTCGAATCTGGGGATATTATTAGTATAGATTGTGGTGCACTCATAGAGGGCTACTTTGGAGATGCGGCTGTAACCTTACCAATCGGAGACGTTGGTGAAGATCTCCAAAAACTTTTAAGGGTGACTGAAGAGTCCCTAATGCTGGGTATTGCACAAGCGAAGATAGGCAATCGCCTTTATGACGTCTCTAATGCAGTTCAAACGCACGTTGAAGCAAATAACTTCTCAATTGTGCGCGATTATGTTGGGCACGGGATTGGAAGAGCCATGCATGAGGATCCCCAGATCCCTAACTTTGGCAAACCTGGCCGGGGGCCCCGACTCGAGGTTGGTATGGCCTTGGCTATTGAGCCCATGGTGAACATGGGTACGTATGAAGTGCAGACGCTAAAGGATCGCTGGACTGTGGTTACGAAAGATAACCGGCCATCGGCCCATTTCGAACACACGGTTGCAATTACGGAAAATGGCCTAGAAATTCTAACTCGATGTTAGGTGCAAGGTGATGGATTGTCAGAGGAGGGGTGAACAAGCATGTCAAAAGAAGACGTTATTGAAGTTGAAGGTAAAGTCTTGGAGCCGTTGCCGAATGCCATGTTCCAAGTTGAGCTAGCGAATGGACACAAGGTTTTAGCACACGTCTCTGGAAAAATTCGCATGAATTTTATTAGAATTCTACCAGGAGATCGGGTCACAGTGGAGCTTTCTCCCTATGATCTGACCCGTGGAAGAATCACATACAGGTTTAAGTAATGATCAAAGGGAGGGATTACAGTGAAAGTAAAGCCTTCTGTTAAAAAGATCTGTGAAAAGTGTAAAATCATTCGTCGCCATGGTAAAGTAATGATCATTTGTGAAAATCCGAAACACAAGCAACGTCAAGGCTAAATAGTTTCGGTTGCGCGGCTGATTGGAGCGAATCTCCAATGCACCGATTTTATAATTATTACAGAACTGAAATAGTTGGAGGTGTAAATTTTAGATGGCACGTATCGCTGGAGTAGACTTACCGCGCGAGAAACGTTTAGAGATAGCCTTAACCTATATTTTTGGGATTGGGCTACCAACTTCACATAAAATTCTCGCCAAATCGGGTGTAAGCCCGGATGTCCGAGTGCGTGACTTGTCCGAAGATGAAGTCAGCAAGCTTCGAGAAGTTATTGATAAAGAGTTTAAGATTGAAGGCGACTTGCGTCGCGAAGTTTCCCTCAATATCAAGCGTCTTATGGAAATTGGTTCTTATCGTGGCCTGCGCCATCGTCGTGGACTTCCAGTTCGAGGTCAGCGCACGAAAACCAATGCCCGAACCCGTAAGGGTCCGGCTAAGACTGTTGGAGCAAAACGTAAAAAGTAAAAAGGGGGGATAACCGAGATGGCACGTAAAGTTGTCCGGACAAAACGCCGGGAACGCAAGAATATTGAAAGTGGAATTGCGCATATTAAATCTACTTTCAACAA
>JADQBO010000495.1 GCA_016278585.1 Desulfosporosinus sp. | reverse complement strand
GAAACCAAAAAATTACTAAGAGTCTTCAATATTGGGTATCGACAGGTTGTAAAGTCCGAAAAGATTAAAAACTATCTAACCGAAGCTATACAAATCGCAGATAAACAACTAAAAGTTCTCGGCTCTTATTTAAAAGACGAGGATTTACCTGAACCTTCGGTCCCTGATACTCTAATAACTGACTCTAAAGATTCCCCTTTAAGTGATAAATTAATCTTAAGCCATGCCACCTCAGTTACTGCATTTATCATCGTAGAATACGGATTTGCATTGATTAATTCTGCCAGAATAGACCTAATAGCAACGTTTGGTGATTTTACGATTGAGCTGATGCGATTCGCTAAGGATGGAGCAGAATTAATGATTGAAGATGGTTGGCTGGAGAAAATCCCCGAAACCCCTAAACGTAAAGAATTAATGCAACATTAATTGGCCAAGATAGAAAATTGTTTAAAGGCAATCATAGGGAAATCCCTTTATGATTGCCTTGATTTTTTGAACTACAAAGGAGAAAACTTTTTATGGGTTTAGGAGAATTAACCTTTGAATTGATTTTAGGTTTCTTTAGCTTATTACTGATGACCAGGTTGTTAGGCAAAACACAAATTACACAACTTACTGCTTTTGACTTTATTTCGGCACTGATTTTAGGCGAACTTCTTGGTAATGCAATCTATGATGATGACACAGGGGTTGTTAAAATTTTGTTTGCTATTACCGTTTGGGGTATCCTAATCTTTGCTATACAACTTATGGGGCAAAAATCGATTACGATAAGAAATCTTTTTGAAGGTAAACCTTCCTTAGTGATTCAAAAAGGAGTCATCGATCGTCAAGAGCTCAAAAAAAATCGTATGAATATTAATGAGCTTCAAAATCTATTACGAATTAAGGATGTCTTTTCAGTTCGAGAAGTTGACTATGCTATACTTGAACCCAATGGGTCTTTAACTGTTTTACGGAAACCTGAATTTGATACCCCAACACTTAAAGATCTTAACCTCCCATTAAATAGCAAATCCCTACCTATGCTGCTTGTAAGTGATGGAATAGTCCTAAAACGTGATTTGCAAAAAATCGGCAAAAATGAGTCTTGGCTTAAAACTGAGCTAAAACAACAGGGTTATGTTGATATCGATAAGATTTTTTATGCCGAATGGAGGGAGGAAGACGGTTTATATGTGATAGAAAAAGACTTATTAAGCCAGGGCTAGTCCTCCTGACAGTAGAAACAGCATTTTGAGGCCTTACTTATATAATTGATTAATGTCAATTCTTGTGAAAAGATTGGCTAAGCAACGTAAATGCGTTATTATTAAAGAAGAACGATACTTTGAGTAGCATTTTAAGCTTGTGGAGGTAGTTAGAGTGAGAGTAATAGTTAGAGAACCGATTAATCAACCTTTACAATTGAAGGACATCGAAGGCACTTTTGAGGACTTACAAGAGTTAGTTGGAGAGTTTATTGAAATTGTACCGATAACTGATGATATAGTGTGTATATGTAATGAAAAAGGGGTATTAGAAGGGCAAGGAAACAATTTTTATGATGATCGGTTCGGTTGGGTCCTAGGGACTTGCGTATTCACCTCAACTAAAAACACCGAGTTTACTTCGCTTTCGGATCTTCAAATTGGATACATATCTGAGTATATTGGTTTCCCAGTCGTCTGATTTTCAAGTCGCAAGGGACGTAAAAAGAGTAAGGCCCAGCATTCCGCTGAGGCCTTACTCTTTGTTACTAATTTAAAACAGTTCTAATTTGTGTAACTTAATCTGAATACTGTTCGTTCGGGATCCACGCCCTTAATAAGGCGGGTGTAATACCAAGTATAAGTAGAATAATAATTAATTTCATTTCTTTTGGCACATCCTTTTTAAATCACAACACTACATTAACGAAACTTTATCCGTTATATTTATAATAGTTTAGATTTGTTACTAGTTCGTGACCTTTGTATGAAGAATGTGTGAAGATTTGTCTTGGTTAGCATTTTGCGTTTTGAGTTGATTATTACTTGATAGAGCAATGTAGCACAATCCATAACCCAAAAAAGAAAAGCCCATGGATGTTAACAAAAAATCTAGCCCTACGATATAGACTCCTCCCCCCAAATTACATGTTATCCTTTAAGACGTATTTGGGGCTGGTTTCCTGACGTTGGATAGTTTTCTAAATACAAACACTTCTGTTTATGTTAGGACCTGCAGAACGAATTTCTAATGTAAGGTCATTAAATTTTGCAAAATTTTGTTGAAAGCTTTCAGCAAGGGCGTAGGCAGTTCTATCATAAGCCTCAGTATCTTCCCAAGTGTTACGCGGGGTTAGGATATCAACAGGCACTCCTGTAACCATTTCTGGAATTAGAATACCAAAAACAGGATCAGGATGATATGTTACCTGCTCCAGCTCTCCGTTTAAGGCCGCAGTTATCAAAGCCCTAGTATAAGACAAGTTCATACGTTTACCAACCCCATATGGCCCACCAGACCAGCCAGTATTCACTAAATAAACTTGAGAATTATGTTCATCAATGCGTTTTCCTAACATTTTTGCATAAACGGCAGGACTTAACGGTAAAAATGGTTCCCCAAAACAAGTAGAAAATGTCGTTTGAGGTTCAGTAACTCCCCGCTCGGTACCAGCTAATTTTGATGTGTAGCCGGATAGAAAATGATACATTGCTTGTTCCTTGGTAAGTTTTGAGATCGGGGGTAATACCCCGAATGCATCTGCCGTTAAAAAAATAACCACCCGTGGATGGCCAGCCATACCTGGTATTAAGGCATTATCAATATAGTTCACTGGATAACCCGCCCGTGTATTTTCAGTAAGAGAGCTGTCACAATAATTTGGTATCCTTAAATCCTTATCTAAAACAACATTTTCAATCACTGTCCCAAACCGAATGGCGTTCCAAATTTGAGGTTCCTGTTTTTGAGAAAGGTCAATACACTTAGCATAGCATCCACCTTCAAAATTGAAGACTCCGTTTCCTGACCAACCGTGTTCATCATCGCCAATCAGATTGCGTTCTGGATCAGCCGACAGGGTGGTTTTCCCAGTGCCTGAGAGACCGAAGAAGAGAGCAACATCGCCCTTGACTCCGACATTTGCCGAACAATGCATAGGCAAAACTTCACGTAAGGGCATTAAATAATTGAGAATACTAAAAATTGATTTTTTCATTTCACCAGCATACTCGGTACCACCTAAGATAATGACTTTTTTCTCAAGGGACAGAATAATATAAGCTTCAGAGTTAGTCCCGTCTTTTTGAGGATCCGCTGTCAGCCCAGGTGTACAAATCACGGTGAATTCCGGTCGGTGATCCTCTAATTGTTCTGCTGTTGGTCTAATAAACAACTGATGGACAAAGATATTATGCCAGGCATACTCATTAATAACTCTAATTGGCAGACTGTATTTATCGTCTGCCCCGGCTTGCCCATCAAATACAAAATACTCCTTAGTTTCTAAATAAGCCAGAGCACGTTTAAGGAGGTGTTCAAAGGTCTCCGGGCTAATAGGTTTATTTACGTTTCCCCAAGCGATTTGATTGTGAATAGAAGCCTCGTCAACAATAAAACGGTCTTTCGGAGATCGACCGGTGTAGTTTCCAGTAGTGCAACAAAGTGCACCAGTATCAGATAGCACTCCTTCCTGCCGAGTTAAGGCAATCTCCACGAGCCTGCTTACTGGCATGTTCCTGCCAACAGGCGGTTTTATGGTTAACAGGTGATCTATACTGGAACTGATATCCATTCAAACTAACCCCCTAGATTCTTTAATATGTATCCATGCTTAACCAACACACGAAACGAAATACTTCATATAATTTTGATTATTGTATACATTGAACAATTATTGATTCTATATGTATATTAACAGATTCAGCCTTCATTTTCCAAGTAATTTTTACTTAGAATAAAAGTGCCCTTATTGATAAATTCTAAGTACAGTAACTTTAGAATGGTGGGTTAGAAATGGATGAAAAGTTGATTTTCCGATTGAAAGAATTTTATACGTTAGAAACCTTCCAAGTCGCTTTTTATAAAACTCAAGTAACGAGTACGTGTAATGAATACTATAGTAAAGCCTTTGAAAAAATGGTCCAAATTGAAAGTGCTCATGCTGATTTTTTCGCCCAGGTGTTAGACAAGGCGAATATTGAGGTTCCTACCATTGTGGGTTCAGTTTTTGAAATAGCGGGTGGCTATATTGGCAGAGTCGTAGAATCAACTGGCCCCAATAATACATGCAAGCTTGGCATAGCTCTTGAAACCAAGGCCATAGAGACGTACCGGGCTTTTATTACAGAAACTAGGGATAAGCATTATTCGGAACTTCGAAATACTCTTATGGAATATCTATTAGACGAAGAATTTCATACACTTTGGCTTAAGGATTACATAAAAAACCATCCTAATTAGCCTTCTATATCATTGATAAGCCATCCCCAAGCAGGGTGATGGCTTATCAATGGTCAAAGTTCAATTTTAATTTTAGGACTTATTTTTTCTGATTAAAACTGATACCATCTCTTTCACAGCTTCCTGAATAGTGTTAAGTTTGTATCTTCGGTTCTTCTGGGTAACCCCAATAAAGTCAAACTTCTCAGCTCTTAGATGAGTAAAGAGTCTTTCCATAGAGGTAAGACATGTCGTAAGGCCATTACCACTCCCCCCTGCTGCAGCAACAGATATCACGGGCTTTTCTTCAAAGAATGTTGTTTGTTTTTTAATAGCCTCGCAACGCCGGAGCCGATCAGTAAATGCTTTTGCTGATTCACTCATTTCTCCCCAATAAACTGGGGTTATTAAGACAAAAGCATCAATATCCGCCATAGCAGCATGTAACTCCTGAAAATCGTCCTTCACTTGACAATAGTGTTCGTTGCGGCAAGGTCCCCAACCATTACCACAAGCTTGGCAATTACCAATCTGTTTCTGATTAAGGCTTACCATTTGGACTCTAGTGCCAGTTTCCTCCACTCCTATTTTAGCAGCGTTAGCACAAGCAGCTGTTAAGCCATCAATGTTCGGACTACTTGTTAAAATCATCACATTCATAGTTATCAGATCCTTACATTTGTTATTATACTTATTAAGCCCTATTGTATCAGGAAAACATTGTCCCTGGGAAGAACTTTTTATGATGACTATTTAGAAATAGCGACTATAGAGATAATAGGCTGCTGCAATACTCGCGGGAATTGCAAACGCAATAATATATGCAAAAATCGTCGGCTTAATTAGATCGTTCCAAATTTTATTCATATCTTTCACCTCAGAGTTAGTCTACCACTAATATTTCTAGGTATTCTTCTGACTTTATATTCTCTGTTTTAATAACAAAGCTCGTGCCCCTGTTGGACACGAGCCTATTGTTTTAACTCAATTTATCTTGAGTCCCTTTCATAATCCCCTCATTATGAAACACTTCATTAACCTCTAAAGTAAGCATGCCACCCTTGGCATTTTTACCCCCGTTATCACCGTACCTCGGTGTTTTATCATCTTTGCCAACACTCACGACTCCGGCTGGTTCCCATGGCTGACGATTTAATTGAGATGCATGTTCTTTATTATTTTCGTTTCTCATTAATTTACCTCCTCAAATTTATTTCGACACTTTTTAGATTCCCCCATAGACTAATTATTACTCACATACTGACTTGTCGTTATAGTTCTTGCGATCTTTTTGCCGTTTTGGAAATAAATCGAACTTTAGGTATCCTATCTTTCTCTTTATGACATAATATAAAGGCTTTAACTATATTTAAAAAATGAGGACAGAGGCGGATGCAATGAGTTTACAACAACTTTATAACACTACAGAGACATCTATTCCCAAGCTTCAATTTACAGAACTGCTGTTTGTCGAAGATCAGTTACAGATTGTTCTTCAAAAAGCCGACGGTCTCATTCAACAGACCTGTATTAGTTTGTTAGAATCCGGAGGAAAAAGAATTCGGCCACTCCTTACCCTTTACAGTGGGATGTGTTTTGCTCCGTTAAATCCATTAATGATTCAAGCAGCAGTTGCCTCAGAACTTATTCATATGGCTTCATTAATACATGATGATGTTATTGATGAATCAGCAACTCGACGTGGAAATCCAACAATAGTCTCTCAATATGGTAACCATGCGGCAATACTCACTGGAGACTACCTTTTCGCTGAGGCTTTTAGTATTCTTTCTAGACAACAATTATTAACATGTATGACCTACCTAGTTGATGCCATCCAAGCCATGTGTCATGGGGAAGTAACTCAAGCAGATGAGCAATTTTCCGCTTCAGTTGACCTGGATAGTTATTTTAGCCGGATTGCTAAAAAAACAGGGATTCTTCTTGCAGCATGCTGTCAATCCGGCGCAATCTTAGCAGGTGCAACTTCAGAAGAAATAACCGGTATGCGAAACTACGGATTAAACTTAGGCTACGCCTACCAAATCACCGATGACATCTTGGATATCAATGGGGATGCAGTATCTCTTGGCAAACCTGTCGGCGCTGATCTTGTCAATGGAAACATAACTCTTCCAATACTTTATCTATTAGATAAGCCGATTTATGGGAGCTGGCTGAGAGAGATTATGAAATTACGCAAGGTCACCCATCAAGGTAACCAAAGTGTTAGAGAGGCTCTTATTAGTACGGGGTGCCTTGAACAAGCCTATGCAACCGCCACACAATGTATTATTAATGCCAAAGAAAGCTTGGGTGCAATTCCTTCGAGCCCTTACAAACAAACTCTTTTAGATCTGGCTGATATGATCTTACACCGCAAAGCTTAAATAATATTTCTTTTTCTCAACTGACGACATAACCAATAGAGCAGCTTAACACTTCGCCCACTATTTTCTATCAGTCTCTTACTCACAGCCTTAATATTAACGTCCATACTCTTTTCATCGGACAGATACATCCTGCATTCCCGAAAAATTATACCTAGCGAATCTCTGAAAACCGTATAAATAC
>JADQBO010000109.1 GCA_016278585.1 Desulfosporosinus sp. | reverse complement strand
GAACGGATTTTTAGGAATCGTTTTTGCATATCTGTTACCTCTAATAGGTTTCCAACATCATTTACTGAAGGGTGCGGTATTTGGAGCAGGCTTTTATCAATTAAGTTCCTTTATTACTACATTATACAAGATGCCTGGGTTAACTCAAACTCAGACTTTAACCGTTATTTCCAATTTGGTTACTTCTGCAATATTTGGCATGTTACTATCAACACTTATTAAACAACTGATTTATGAGCACTCATCGTAATGGACATAATCGCACTCAACCTACTTCAGTCCTATTAGTGGTCTCCCCTTTTCGTTGGAGCAAGAGTTTGGAGCAATATTCAATCATTTCTCGCCGACGTACTATTCCTATAAAAATCTGTTGATCGTCAACGACAGGCACGAAATTTTGAACCACTGCTCTTGAAATCAAATCCTCCATTTGGGCATCAATCGTTACCGGCTTATTCTGAACATGTTGTTCTACTTCGCTAAGGAAAATATCCTCCGTATTTTGAAAGGTTAAATTAGGTGTATTTTTAAGTTTCCAAAGCAAATCTCCCTCAGTAATTGTTCCAACATATTTTCCCTCGTCATTAATAAGGGGGACTGCTGAATAACTATGATACTCCATCCTCTCTAAAGCTTGACGCATCGTTGCATTTTCTTTAAGAAAGACGATGTTTTTCTTAGGTATCAGGAAAAAAGCTACATTCATATATTTACGCTCCATTCGAATATTAATATATACAGATCCATCAAACTAATATCTATCATTCTTAAGGCAGTACCTAGTAGTATACTTCAAGATACACTAAAATTATATCGTCTAAATAAATATAAGACAATATGGGCTACCTAGAACTATCGGGTTAGATACCCCCATTGGTTTATTTTATAATAATTCTAGTAAATATTCGAGGAAATTTCAATATCAATTACTGTAGAAAAAAAGAAGTTAAACGAAGAACCCGCGGTTCCAAATTTAACCCCTATAAAACAAATCGAGTATACGTCTAGGATTTAGTGAAAAACTAATGGTATATTTCAGTAGAAGGAGCTCTTTATGCAAAGAAATTACACCGATATTTCATTATGGAAAGATATATCAGAGGAGCAATGGACTGATTGGAAATGGCAAGTTACGAACAGAATCACAACCGTTGAACAGTTAAGACGGGTTGTAACCTTAAATGAAGATGAAATAAACGGTATCAATCGCTGCCTAGCAACACTGCGCATGGCTATTACTCCCTATTATGCTACACTTATTGATCCGAACAATCCTGATGGTCCAATCCGCAAACAAGCAATTCCATTGGCTTTGGAGATGGAAGAAGCCAAATGCGATATGGAAGACCCTCTACATGAGGAAAGTGATTCTCCTGTAAAAGGACTAACACATAGATATCCAGATAGAGTTCTACTACTTATCACTGATCAATGTTCTATGTACTGCCGCCATTGTACTCGGCGCAGAATGGCAGGCTCAACCGATAATGCGATGCCCCGCCAAGAATTAGAAAAAGCGATTGACTATATTAAAAAGACCCCTGTAATCAGAGATGTTTTGATTTCGGGAGGGGATAGCTTATTAGTCAGTGACGAAACTATAGAATTTATTCTATCCAGTCTCAGAGCTATTGACCATGTAGAAATCATTCGCTTTGGCTCTAGAACACCTGTGGTCTTGCCCCAAAGAATTACTGATGATCTGTGTACTATCCTCCGAAAATATCACCCGATATGGCTGAATACTCATTTTAACCATCCTCAGGAAATTACACCTGAGACAATAGAAGCCTGCCGAAAACTGGCAGATTCAGGAATACCTCTCGGTAATCAAACAGTTCTTTTAAAAGGTATTAATGACTGTCCGTATATCATTAAAAGGCTGGTACATGATTTGGTAAAAATGCGTGTTCGACCCTATTATCTATACCAGTGCGACCTATCCTCCGGAATAGAACACTTTAGAACCCCTGTAAGCAAAGGTATTGAAATCATTGAACTGCTGCGTGGACATACTTCCGGCTACGCAGTTCCTACCTATGTTGTCGATGCACCAGGGGGTGGCGGCAAAATTCCTGTCAGCCCGCAATACTTAATATCCCAATCCCCAGATAAAGTTATTCTACGCAACTATGAAGGTGTTATTTGTGCCTATACGGAGCCGGAAGAAAAAAAATCCGAATGTCATCATTGTGGTTACTGCCATGATTATGAAAGTAAGCCTGTGACAGGCATTGAAAAGCTTTTCAGAGAAAAGAAACTCAGCCTTGTTCCTAGTTCAAATAATCGAATCGCGAGGCGTGATGAATGGAATTAGAATCTGATATCCAACTTGGTTTACATGAAACAATTAGCCTGAATGACTTCACATCGGAACTCTATATTGATTTCCACAATCAGAGAATAAAGCTACTTAAATACTATGGTAATACACAAAAGATTGCCAAGAACTCTATAAAAATGTGTAACAAGTACGGCATGGGGAAAATTATCACTGTTTTATATGAAAAAGATACACCTACTTTTATAGAGAATGGTTTTGTTCTTGAAGGAACTATCGAAGGATATTATAAAGGCCAAACAGGATATTGCCTTTCATATTTTTGTGATCCTAAAAGAGCCATTAGTCATAAACTGAACGAAGCAGTCGAAATTATTAAGAACTCAGAAGGATATACAAACCAGTATCATCACTCAATAAACAAGGATTTCTTTATACGGACAGCCGATCTAGACGATGTCAATGAATTAGCGCGTCTTTACGATACAGTATTTAAAACCTATCCCACGCCTATGAATAGCCCTAATTATATTAAACGCATTATTACAAGCAACCAAGTTATTTTCAAAGTTGCCGAATATGAAAGTCAAATTGTGAGTGCTGCTTCTGCTGATCTTAACCATGAACTATTGCATGCTGAGATAACCGACTGTGCAACATTGGCGCAATTTAGAGGGAGAGGATTATTAAGCGCCCTTGTATATCATCTTGAAGAAACATTAATAGCCAAAAGGTATATCACTCTATTCAGCTTGTCCCGAGCCCTTTCTCTGGGTGTTAATATAGTACTAAGTAAGCATGGATACCGGTTTACAGGTAGACATATTAATAACTGTAACATTATGGGAGAGCTTGAGGATATGAATATCTGGGTCAAAAATATAGTTGTCTAAAAAAGAAACCATGATCCAACATGATCATGGTTTCTTTACGTGCTATTTATTGGTACTATGCTGCTTACTTGGTAACTTTTCAGCTGGATTTCCTTTACCTTGATGCTTTTTATTTTGTTCGGCTTTTTCCTGAGCATCGTGAATTTTATCTAATTTATCCATGGATTACCCCTCCTTGATTATAGAACCTTATCCTTACTTTAACCATCCATCCCAAAAAACATGCTGGTGTAAAAATGAATTGAACTATTGTATTTATAAATAAACTATAGTATACTAAATAAGTCAATAAAGCAAATTAAAAATCACCTTGAAATCAAAAGCAACTTGACTGGCGGGATGAAAAGCAAAATCTATCCCGATGGCCGTTGCTTGTTTTTATTTGGGTGTACACTTTGAAGGGAGTTAATTATGAGCGATAACATTTCCATAAATACTGAAACCAGTTCAACTGAGATTTCAAGGCTAATAATCGAGAGATACCTAGAAAGAAAACTTAAAGAAACTGAAATTGTGCATCATTTAAATGAGGTCAATGATGACGACAGAACCGCAAATCTTGCAGTGTTTATTGATATAGCTCATTACACAAAATTCCACAAATCCAAAAGGAAGTCTCAGTATGTCCCTGAAGTAGGACGTACTAGAAAAGCAATCGAAGCAAAAATGCTGGAAAAGTACGGGATAGTGTTTTATGGACCGTTATACACTACTGATAGAGAAAAAATGCTTAAAAAAATGGCTGAACGCACAAAACGAGAACTCGGTTTGATCAGCTAATAACTTGATTTGTTAGCTTGCTTTTCATATATGATCTCAGGTTTTATAAGACGGCTCAATATGAGCCGTCTTTTTTACATTTAGTCTCTATAAACGGCTTACAATCAACTAATCCTTTGCTAATAATGTTTAAATTTCTAATATCTGCTCGGCGCAAAGCACACCATCCACCGCAGCTGAAATGATCCCTCCGGCGTAACCCGCTCCCTCTCCACAGGGGTAAAGGCCTTTAATGTCCATGGCCTCAAAACTCTCACCTCTTTTAATGCGTACTGGAGAAGAGCTACGGGTTTCGGCCCCCGTGAGAAGGGCATCCGGATAGGCAAAGCCAGGCATCCATTCGCCCATCTCTACGATAGCTTGCCTCAGAGAATTTGAGATATAGTTCGGCAAATAGGAATCTATCTCGGCAAACTCAGTGCCGGGTAAATAGGTAGGCAGTACATCCCCGAAAGCTTTCGTCTTGCGCTTTTGAAGGAAATCTTCCAACCTTTGTACCGGCGCTCTATAGTCTCCTCCGCCCGCTATAAAGGCTGCTGACTCTATCCTCCGCTGAAATGCTACACCAGCAAGAGGATGGTCGCTCCCAAAATCTTTCTTTTCAACGGTTACTAAAAGTGCGCTATTGGCGTTTTTACCATCCCGCGCGAATTCGCTCATTCCATTGGTTGTCAGACCGTTTTCCTCTGATGTGGCCGCCACAACTGTACCCCCTGGACACATACAGAAAGTATATACACCCCTCCCGTTTTGGAGATGCACTACCATTTTGTAATCCGCTGAGCCTAATGCTGGGTGACCGGCGAAACTCTCATATTGAATTTTATTGATCATCTCCTGGGGATGTTCAATACGAACTCCTATTGCAAAGGGCTTTTGTTCAATATAAACGCCACTATTCAAAAGACTCTCAAACGTATCACGTGCGCTGTGTCCTATGGCTAGAACGACGTGATCTGATGAAAGTTCGTGATTTCTGCCCTCTTCTTCAAATCGCACGCCTGTCACCTGTCCGCCGTTATGCAGGATTTCAGTTACAGTTGCATTAAAGCGAACCTCACCACCCAGGCTAATCACTTTTTCCCTGATTCTCTTAACGGCTTCGTTCAGACGATCGGTACCGATATGCGGCTTACTTAAATACATAATTTCTGGCGGTGCACCTGCCTCCACAAACTCCCTGAGAACCTTTATTTTACGAGGATTTTTCTGGCCAATTTTCAACTTGCCATCTGAAAAGGCACCCGCCCCACCCTCTCCAAACTGGACATTAGTCTGGGTATCAAGAATTCCAGTCCGCCAGAACTTTAATACCTTTCTCCTGCGGCTATCTACATCGAGACCTCGCTCCAAAAGAATAGGTCTTGTCCCTGCTTGCGCTAGAATTAGCGCCGCAAACATCCCGGCTGGGCCGCAACCTACAATCACGGGACGCTCCTTCAGTTTTTTGTCCTTTGGCACGGTGTAAACTAACTCTATTTCTTTAGAGATGCATTTATCCCTATTCAGTGAAATAACTTCGTTTTCGTCGCCCGAAACACTTACCACTACCGTCATATTGAAATGAATGTCCTGTTTATTGCGTGCATTTACCGTGCGTTTTAGGATTCTAATGTGCTCTATACGACTATGCTCTAAATGAAGCCTCTTGGCCACAATATCCTCTAGCATTTTCAAATCATACGAAAGGGAAACTGTTAAGTCAGTTATTTTTATCATTGATTTCTCCTAACAGATAAAGTTAATGGCAAAAACAAAAAATCCTGTTTGCTTAATAGCCCATGTTAGTATACTACAAGTCATTTGGATTTAATAGTTGAGTAAAAAACAGCCCCTAAAATAATAATTCCACCTAAGATTTCTTTATTGGTGGGTATTTCTGTAAATAAATAAGCAGCAAAAATTATACCATAAACCGGCTCCAGGCTAGATATAATTCCAGCAGTTTGTGTTTTAATATTCCTTAAACCATTTATGAAGAGTGAATGTGAAATTCCAGTAAACACAGTACCTAAAAGGATTAACAATAATACATCGTTCGTTTTGAACACTGGTTTTTGTATAAATAAAAATGGAGTTAAGACAATGGTTGCTACAACTTGTTCGTAAAAAGCAATTACAGAGCTCGAATATTCTATTATATATTTTCTATTAAGAATGGAAAGAATTGCATAAGTAAATCCAGATGCAATTCCCCATAAAGCACCTTGAGTTAAATTATTTCCCAATTCAAATCTTGGTATGATAAGCACTACGCCTAAAAATGTAACCATTGCAATCATAACATCGGACAACTGAATTTTTTCTTTAGAAAAATACGGATCTATAAAAGTAACAAAAACAGGGAACGTTGAAAATGTTAATAATCCTATTGCAACTGTAGACACTTGAATAGATTGAAAAAAAGTGCCCCAGTGGATTGCTAAAATGACTCCCATTACTATAAAATAATAATAATGTGCCTGTTGTTTCAGTTTTATTTTTTTTTTAAGATAGAGTATCATAAACAATAAAAAGATACTTGAAAAGAAAACTCTCCCCAAAACAATTATCATTGCTGGTAATGAAAGTAATTTTGCAAATAATCCTGATACACCAAATAAAAAAACCGCAAGGTGAATTTCCAATAAACTTATATTTTTTTCCTTCATTCTCTATCTCCTGATTAAACCTAAAGGTTTTCATTTATATTATTCAAAAGCGTACCTTCCATAATAAACCTCATAATAAACCGTTGACCTATAACGTTCTTTATGTTAAAATAATAATCGTCTGCTCCTGGTTGATAAATCAACAATCTTATATGAAGATATTATCGGTTCAACTATTATGATGACCCGTGGAGTACAGTTGGGTAGGTGGCCGAGCGGTTAAAGGCGACAGACTGTAAATCTGTTCCGAGAGGTACGATGGTTCGAATCCATCCCTGCCCACCAATTCAATACCAGATCAAGTTCGAAATACGAGTCAAAATCGTATAAAGAATGTATCGATATTGGGTCCTAGAGCTTTTGCTCAGACTTAATATATATTGGGGTGTCGCCAAGCGGTAAGGCACCAGACTTTGACTCTGGCATTCGTAGGT
>JADQBO010000486.1:1821-7062 GCA_016278585.1 Desulfosporosinus sp. | reverse complement strand
TGCCCCTGGGGAAAATTTAGCGGGGATTTCCTCCGTTCCGATTTCCAACAAAAAATCCTTTGCCATCTTACTCCACCCCCAAATCGTTGTTCGAAGTTCGTTGTTCGAGGTTCGAGTGCATGTGTTCTTGCGGGCTCAGCAACCCTTCATGTGTGTTTTGATGCTCCCTTACCCTACCCCTATTAAGTAAAGGGAACCCCAGTTTCTCTCGCTGCTCAACATAAGCCTGAGCGCAAAGTCGGGCCAGTGCCCTCACCCGGGCAATATAGCCTGTACGTTCTGTGACACTAATTGCTCCACGAGCATCCAGCAGGTTAAACGTATGCGAGCACTTAAGCACGTAGTCATAGGCTGGCAGCACTAAACCCTTCTCTACAACCCGCTTGGCCTCACGCTCATACATGTCAAACCAGGTCTGCAATGCTTCGATATCCGCCACTTCAAAGTTATAATGAGAGTAATCAATTTCGTTCTGAAGATAAATATCACCATACGTGACATCGCCAACCCATTCAATATCATAAACATTGTCTTTATTTTGAATATACGTCGTCAGACGCTCCAATCCATAGGTGATTTCAGCACAAACCGGTTTGCAGTCAATCCCTCCGCACTGTTGAAAATACGTAAATTGAGTCACTTCCATGCCATCTAGCCAAACTTCCCAACCTAATCCCCAGGCACCTAACGTCGGCGACTCCCAATTATCTTCAACAAAACGGATATCATGCTCACGCGGATTGATTCCTAAGCGCTCCAAACTCTGTAAATATAATTCCTGAACGTTATCTGGAGAAGGCTTAAGAATGACTTGGTACTGGAAATAATGCTGTAAACGATTGGGATTTTCCCCATATCGTCCATCTGTTGGTCTACGAGATGGCTCAACATAGGCGACATTCCACGGCTCCGGTCCAAGAGCCCTCAGAAAGGTTGCTGGGTTCATAGTACCCGCCCCTTTTTCTACATCATAGGGTTGAGCAATAATACACCCCTGCTCTCCCCAAAACTGGTTTAGGGTTAAAATAATATCTTGAAATTTCATAATAAGCCTCCTTATATAATCGAGTAATCAAACTCACTAGAATTAAAACCTTGGCTACAAGCCTGAGACAGTTCTCGATTTACTCAACGTGTCGGAACATGCCCTGCCTCCTTACATTAAAAGACCAAAAAAGCCCTCACCCCCGTAGCATTTTTAAGCTACAGGGACGAGAGCTTGTTCCCGCGGTTCCACCCTGTTTGACCCCTCAGGGTCCCCTTCATTTATGTGCTCAGAGCTGCCCCGTCCACTTCTCTCATTCGGCTTCCACCTACCCGAATTCGCTAAAGAGAGGATGCGTTGGACTTCTTTCCCATCATCGCATATTATAGAAACTTAAGCTAGCTCCCACGAAGACACTGTCTTCGCACCTATTAACCTTCTTGCAACCTTTAGGCTTCGATCATAACCTAGTTACCTTATACTTATTGACTAGTTTAAAGGCATTAATTTAGACTATTATATGCTGAAGAATAAATTGTGTCAAATCTCTTCAAAAAGGAGCATAAGGTATTTCACCTTAAAGTATTTCGATAATCGTTTGCAAGGCTGCTTCCATCGTAGCCCTATCAAGTCTGGCATTCGCTGTCTCAGGTTTAAACATAAGGGAAAATTCTTCACCCTTAATAGTTTCTTTTGGGGAATAAAAATCAGTGTCGACAGGAATAGCACCTAGGTCTAGGAAGAATTGTTTTCTATCATCGATGTATTCCTTATTTTTCCTGACCTCAAGGAAAATCCCCTCAATGTCGGGATGTTTCTTTTCAAGGAACGTTCGGACCCTATGAAATAGAAAACCTCCGATACCGCGAGCCTTGTATTCAGGCGTAATCCCCAGATGCTCCAAGTAACCCATCTTAACGTTTGGCATCCAATAAAAACATGCGATTCCAAAAACATTATCGTTTTCTTGGGCTGTAAGCAGGTAATATTTGTTGGGTGCAATGCCTTGTGGCTTAAGCAATTTTTCTCTAATTTCTTCTTGAACGGAATCAGGGTATTCAAAGACTGATCCCATTAATTTAATTCCTTCTTGAGTATAGTAACCATTGGGCTCCTTGCCTTCAACAAATCGAATATTGTCGGTATCAATCTCTACGACATTGCCATAATCATCTCGAACGATTGCCTCTTTATGGATAATCATAGCCATATCTCCTGTGTCTGCAAAAGCTGCATTAGCCTCGTCCGTGTCGATATGGAATTCAGTAATCCCTTCATCCACCAAGCGAACCGTAACATCATGATAGGAAACAATTTTTTCCCCTTTGAGTAGAATGCTGACTTTATCCGATTCAGATAGGTCCAATTTTTTTGCATTCTTATGGAGCATATGTACATGTGCTTTAGCAATAATACAGCCATGATCCAGTACTACAACACCTTTTGGTCCGATAAGTACTGCTCCCGGTGTACCATTAATATAGCCAGAATCTCTCAGCGGTGCATCAATCCCTAAGGGATAAGTCTCTGTACGCGACAATTCAACCTGGGTTTCGGCGCGAGTTGGCCCGATAATCCGAACTTTTTGCAAGACTCCCTTTGGCCCAACGACATTGACAGTTTCTTTAGCGGCAAATTGTCCTGCTTGACCTAAATCCCGCAATACGGTTAGCTCGCTACCCTGTCCAAATAATGTTTCCATATGTTTTTGAGAAAGATGGACATGGGCCCTAGAAACACCTACCATAACTAACCATTTGGTTTCAAGTTTAAAATCTACTTTTTTGGGATCACTCATTTCCATTCTCTTTTGTCCCTCCTAAATACTAAATTTACTATTACTATTTTATAGTAAATAAGTATATTATAAAATCTTACCTTAAATTTATCATATTATTTTAAAATTGACAAACAATCTCAATATTATGATAATTAAAAACAATGAATCACAACTTAGATTAATTAAAACCCTCATTCATCGTCTTAAAATTTATTCCCCTAGGAGAATGGATAATGTTCAGGCCAAGGGATAGAGTCCATAAGTCTGTCACCTATAAAAAGCGCCCCAAACCTGTATTCATCTAGGTTAGAGGCATATGTAAAAAAATAAAACATATATCTATTTCATTGATTCTTTTAGAGATTATATAAAACCGTATTCTCCCGTTAAGATTTCTGGTCAATCTTCTTGGTTACGTTATAATAGCATTAATCACTGAACTACTAAATTCTTTATTTTAGAAATAAACTTCTCATACACCTTTTGCATATGAGGTTCATTACTATACACATTCAATTCGTCTAACGGAATCCATTGAACACCACTATTTTCGTCTTCTTTAACGATTAATACCTCAGTTTCATCTGCCTCAATTAAAAATGCCACGGATAAATGTAAATGAGGAGACACATACTCTCCTCGTTTAATATGCCCTAGCACCGGAAGTATGTCTAAAGAAAATATGTCTGGATTAATCAAGCGAATATGATTAACTCCAGTTTCTTCCTTTAATTCCTTAATCGCGACTGCTAATAAGTCTTCTTCCCCATCCGCATGCCCACCTGTCCATGACCAAGAATTGTAAATATTATGGTGAACAACCAGGACTTTATCTCTAGTTCCATTAACTACAAACGCAGAGCTTGTTAAGTGGGCAATCGGGTTATTTCTGGTTAAAACATCCTCAAATACCTCAAAACAGTTTAAAAATACTGTTTTATCCTTCTCTTCCTGCTCATTGTAGGGAATATATCGTTTTATTAAATCAATAAAATCCATATTAATCGTCGGTTCCCTCATTGTAAGGATACTCCTGTTTAGAGGATACTTCTAATTCAAAGTCATTAACTGCAGCTCCTACCGCACCTACAAGCGCCAGCATTCGCAAACCGGGTTTCCTCCATATCGTATATGCTAAGGCTAATCCCAAAGGAGCAGAAAGACTAATAATCGTATTATCGTGCCGTTTAAGGCTAATTGTAGAGTTGCTTATATTTACCATAGTAGACTTAACATCGTCCAAAAACCCCTGGCTGCGCTCTGAAAAATCCCAGTCCTGTTCCACCCCATTACGAACCTTCTCTAAATCATCCAAAGCCTTCACTAAATCACCCTGCGCCAAATTTAAAGCAGTACGTGCCTCTTCATAACCAATCCCCATACGTTCCCGTAAAACATCTAACTTTTCAAGTTCCGTCCAAGATTCACTCATTTTTTCCCCTTCCTTTCCGAATAATTATTGATCCGAATCATCCCGGGTCAAACTTCCCATTCTCCAAGATTTAAGCGGACGTTCAAACTTATGCTCGAGATAAAGCCGTAATGTCTCTAAAATTTCTTGCTGCATCCAAGCCCCCCAACGCAGGCGGTCAAGTTTAGTAATATCCGTCCGAATTAATTGACGCATAAACGCAATACTACCTGCCCGAATCCACCGTCCAGAATAGCTCTCCCGACAGTGCCCACAAAGAGTACCCCCAGCCTCTGAACTAAAAAACAAACGATCACCCTTCACACTAACACCGCACTCCGCACATCCCCCAAGTCGAGGACGATATCCCAAAACGTCCATTAACCGCAAAGCATAGGCACTAAGTACAAGAGAAGGGTCAAATCCCTCTAACAGAAAAAAACAAGTTATAGTAAGTGTAAAAAGTTCTGAGTTAGGTTGTGCCGGAATCGTCGAAATATCTAACAGCTCAGCAATCCCAGTCGCCGCAAATGACCGATCCAGATCATTCCAAAGATGCGGGAAACTTTCCTTAGGGCTACATTGACTAACAGTATCCAAAGTTTTCCCCTTATGAATTAGAAAATCTCCATATGTAAACAACTGAGACCCAGCTCTTTGACGACTCTTAGGTTTACGCACCCCTTTCGCCACAGCCTGAAGTTTCCCCAACTCACGGGAAAAAAGAGTGAGCACCCGATCCGACTCACCAAATTGCTTGCTACGGATCACCAACGCGTCCGCATGATAAACGGCCACGCCCTCTCACCCTTTCTATTCTTTGTATTGTTTGATCTAAGTATGCACGATCAGAGCAGGAGAGTATGTCAGGGGGACGGGGTTGTTGACAACATTACTGCATCCTCCAAGGAAACTCAAGACGATTCTTCGTCCCTCACCTTAGATGAAGGCGCACATGAAATGTGTCTTCTCCCAAGATCGTAACTCTTCGTTTCCCCGTCCCCGTTCCAAGCCCCGGGTCGCAGTATGATACATCAGCGACGTCCTCCAAGGAGACTTAAGACG
>JADQBO010000486.1:1449-1811 GCA_016278585.1 Desulfosporosinus sp. | reverse complement strand
AGCCCCGGGTCGCAGTATGATACATCAGCGACGTCCTCCAAGGAGACTTAAGACGATTCCTCGTTCCCGTCCCCACCTTAGCATGAAGGCGCACATGAAATGTGCCTTCTCCCAAGATCGTAACTCTTCGTTTCCCCGTTCCCCGTCCCCCGTTCCTAGCCCCGGGTCGCAGTATGATACATCAGCGACGTCCTCCAAGGAGACTTAAGACGATTCCTCGTTCCCGTCCCCACCTTAGCATGAAGGCGCACATGAAATGTGCCTTCTCCCAAGATCGTAACTCTTCGTTTCCCCGTCCCCCGTTCCTAGCCCCGGGGCGCAGTATGATACATCAGCGACGTCTTTACGTAAGCAGAATAGCA
>JADQBO010000486.1:0-1349 GCA_016278585.1 Desulfosporosinus sp. | reverse complement strand
AGCCCCGGGGCGCAGTATGATACATCAGCGACGTCTTTACGTAAGCAGAATAGCAAACTTCCGTTCAAGCGACCCCAGATACGGGGCAGTGTACAAGGATGTACACTGCCGCCAGTGAGCCACGGACGGCGCTTTTGGCACGATAGTCTCCAGTGGAGATTATCGCCGTAGGCGTGTTCTTTAAAAGAATACTACTTCGCCGGAGGATGGACCCCGCTCCCCCTTTAGGAGCTTGAACGGTTAGTTTGCTCTGCGTCGTAAGACCGAGCGATGTACACACAAGCCCCCCAAGTCCCCTCACACAAGCACCGCGCTCGTCCCCAGCCGCTCCGCCCCAGCCTCAACAAGCTCAAGGGCAAACTCCCTAGTCCTAATCCCCCCCGAAGCCTTAACCTTTACATTTTCTCCAACCCAGCTTTTCAGATTACGCACATCCTCGACAGTAGCGCCCCCTCCAGCAAAGCCCGTTGAAGTCTTAATATAATCCGCCCCTGAACGTTTAACAATCTCAGCCACTGATTTTTTCTCATTTTCAGTCAGCAAACTAGTTTCAATAATAACTTTTACGATTAATCCACACCCATGAGCCGCTTCAACCACTTTACTGATATCCTGTTCAACCGCTTCCCAATTTCCGGATTTTGCCCACCCGATATTCATAACCATATCTACTTCTTTACCGCCGTGTGCTTTAATCATGAATACTTCCTGAACTTTCACTTCGGTATAGGTTGCCCCCAAGGGAAAACCTACCACAGCAGCAACGCCAATCCCTGTACCATGTAAAAGCTTAGCTGCCATTTGCACATGAATTGGGTTGACACAAACAGTCGTAAACTTATGTTGCTGAGCCTCATGACAAAGCGCCACAATATCCTTCTCTGATGCCTCCGGTTTTAATAACGTATGATCCGTCATTCCCGCTAGATTCATCTTTATCATCTTTTTTCCTTTCCGTAGCCGTAATTACGCAAGCTATCTGGCCGATTTCGCCAATCTTTTTTGACTTTAACCCAAAGTTCTAAAAACACCTGGCTACCAAGCAAGGCCTCTATATCCAAACGAGCCAAGTAGCCGATCTCCTTAAGCTGTTTACCCCCTGCTCCGATGATAATCCCTTTCTGAGATTCCCGCTCCACTATAACTAGAGCGCGCACTTTGACTAAAGTCTTCTTTTCTTCAACCTCTTCAATTACAACAGCAATCGAGTGCGGCACCTCATCTCGCGTCAGCTGGAGCACCTTTTCTCTTACCAATTCCGCCATGATAAAACGTTCTGGCTGATCAGTCACCTCATCCTCCGGATAATACATAGGCCCCTTAGGGAGTTGATCAAAAATGACACTCAA
>JADQBO010000288.1 GCA_016278585.1 Desulfosporosinus sp. | reverse complement strand
CTTTAAAGCGATGATCCCTTTTTGGGCACCCGTTGCCGCCATTGCCAGGGTTAGACCTTTAATGAGAAGGTCTGGATAGCATGCCGCGAGTTGTTGGTCGGTTTTGAGCAGGGGTTCACATTCTGCGGCGTTGACGATGACAATCTCCGCTTGTGCTGCAAGCTTGACATGGGTTGGAAATCCTGCTCCGCCTGCGCCGACGACGCCAGCATTCTGCACTTGAGTCTTAATTTGGTCTGTGCTTATTTCGTTCTTACGGACACCATGTTTAGTTATGTTGTTCATACTTACGTCATCCATTTATCTTTCACCTACTTAAGCTTACGCTTCAAAGGTTTCTTTATCGATAATGCCTACGATGGTGGCATCGATGGGAATGTTATGATTGTTCAGTCCTTGCCGGGCTGAGGAACCGCTGGCAACCATGACAATTTCGTCTTCTCCTGCTCCGATTTGGTCTGCTGCGATCAAGGAATTCCCAAATTCCTGAAGTCTTGGTGTTCCATCCTCCAGATAAGAGAGTGTAACGGGTTGGACGACGAGAAACTTCAACCCCCGTAAAGATTCATCTTTACGGGTTGACCATACATTTCCGATAACTCGGGCTAAGATCATCCTCTATCCCCCTCCTTCTCAATACACAGTTCAATACGGCGTACCTTAAGGGTGTCTCGGGCTAGAGGGGAAATAACGGTCCCTTGTTTCACAAACACTTTCGAATCTTCCGGTAAGCCATAGGCTTGTTTATCCCCTAGGAACTTCTTTTCAAAGCGGATCTTGTCTAGCGTGGACGTACCCTCTTCATATGGACTTCTTTTCTGATCAGAGGTCACTGATGGGTGCTCTATTGGTCTTGTTAGGATTGGCTGGACAGGTGAAAACGATGAGTTACTTCCTTCGATGATCGAACTTACTTTAGCTCCGTAGGATTGTACCTTCTGGATATATCCCTCATAAAGTTGTCTATAGGCCAGAGGAGTGCGAGCGTTCAATCCTAGATAATCCGTGATAATTTCAATGGATTTCCCCTCGGATATCTGACGCCCAATCATCTCACATAGGGGATTATCTCGTATTCCTAAGGCTACTTTTGCCAAGGTATTCGGTGAACACGCCGGTAGGATTAGTGTTTGCCAATCTGACTTACCCATGGCTTCCTGGGCCGTAATCCAATTCATGCCAACGGGTAGTTCCGGCTTAGCTGCATAGGCCTGATCACTTGGAAGTATATTAAGGGTGTAGTTTGCTCCCCAACGTTGTTGAACCGCAGTTAAGAGACGCGAAAAATCTGGGACATAATTTAAGAGGACTAAGGCTTTTGATTTAAACGCCTTATCTCTTTCTAACCTTTCGTTTTCTTGAAGTAAGCCTTGCAAGGAAGGGTTAGAAAGAATACGGCGAACAATCTGGTTAATTAGTTCTTCATTCATGGTCATACCCCCATGAGTTTTCCCTGACAAGTTTTGTCGATGAGGGCCGCATTCGCCTCATCTAGATCTAGATGCATCTCTTTGCGATATTGGTCATTAACTCGGACCAACACGTCTTCATAGATCATCGGACGTTGGCTTTCGACTTTCACTTGTACTCGATCTCCATCCTTTAAGGACCACTCTTTGGCATCGTCGGTATGGAGGTGAATGTGTCTACTGGGTACCATGACGCCTGCTTTGAGCTCGACGTTACCAAATGGACCAATAACCTGAAGACCTGGAGTTCCTTCATGTTGTCCGGAGTCTCGAATGACGGGCTTAATTCCCAATTTAAAGCAATCCGTAACGCTGATTTCTACCTGCGTACTTTTTCTTACAGGTCCCAATACACGTACGTTCTCAATCCGTCCCTTAGGACCCACGAGGATGACGGTTTCTTTCGAGGCAAACTGGCCCGGCTGAGAGAGGTCTTTTTGAGGGGTTAATTGATGGTTTTGACCGAATAAGGAGCTTAAATCCGCCTTCGAGAGATGGATATGCCGATTTGAGGTTCCGATAGGAACGTGTTTCCCGACTTGCTCAAGTTTCAATACGTTCACTGCTTTCTCAGCTTGCTTCTGGTTTATCCGTCCTCGTGCTTCACAAGCGAGGATATAGAAGGCACTAGAGAGTCGGTTTAGGGCCTGGATCAAGTCTGTTCGACTGCAAACGCCGGTTTCATCGATGAAGGCCCGGCTAGCATAAAGTTCGACCTCTCTAGACTTGGCCCTTAAGTGATTAAGTTTTGATACAATGGCTCCATGAGTATAGCTCAGGGGAGTATGATCAATCCCAAAGTATTTTTGAGGATGATGGGATCTTTCCCGCAATTCCTCAGGGCTTAGTCCGATTAAAGTTGTCCATTGAAAAGGCTCTTGCTTGACTTCACAAACCATGAGTTGTCTACAATGGGCAGAAATATCTTCTAGTTTTTGAACGAGTTCGGTTTCCCCTTTTTGTTGAAAGAAATCCTGGACTTCAACGAGTTCACATTGAAACAGGTCCAGTTGCCCTCGGTAGGCGATCACCGGATGTTTCTTGGTTACTAAGGCTCCAGTACGCAAATGAGTCATATGCTCAGGTTTAACCCCTGATTTAGGTTTAGCACCACTGTCCAGGTTGTGATTTGGTTTAGAATAGGTATTTATATGATTATTCTGTAAACTGTTTCCTTCAATTTGGACATCAATTCCCTTAGACCGTATAAAGTCTCGTGCAGAGGGCGTGATCACGCTCCCAGGTGGCAATATTATCATTTTATCCTTCGTTTTATGCCAATTGGATCTTAACTCATATTCTGTGACGATCAAGTCCTCACCTCACACTACGGAAGTCGGAAATCAGATGTTATAGATTAGAAATCCTACTTCAAACGTCTATTCTCGAATATCAAAATCTGACTTCCTGTTTAGCTTTCATTCACTTCATTAGTGGTTATTATTACCTTCTATCGGAGTACAGTTAATTCCGAAGGTTTGTAACGTTAAATAACCTATTTTTCCCCAAAAATTTTGTTGTCACCCACTGGTAAAACATACTCGACATCCTGATGAGGACGCGGTATGACGTGTACGCTCAGGAGTTCTCCAACTCGTTGGGCTGCCGCGGCTCCTGCATCGATGGCCGCTTTGACGGCACCAACATCACCTCGAACCATGACTGAGACTAGTCCACCAGAGACGTGCTCTTTTCCCGACAAGGTGACATTAGCTGCTTTTAACATTTGATCAGCAGCTTCAATCGCTGGGATTAATCCTTTAGTTTCTATCATTCCGAGTGCTACCACACTTCGATCTTGTGCCATTTCTTTCCCTCCTATATTCGAGAGACTCGAGATTCCAGGCTCGAGACTCCATAATCTTAGTATAAATTACCAAATTTCCACTTAGTACTTTACCCCATTAAGGTGCTGCATAATTTGATTAAGGATCTCTTGTACCAACTGTGAATCGACTGGCAGTGTTTGAATTTGGTTTATACCTTTTTCGCTACTCTCTAAAGACTTATTAAATTCAACGGGCTTGCGTTCAGGTATTCCTAGGTGCCACGCGACCCGTTTAATATTTATTAGATGTAAGGGTGTGACATTTTCAGAGACACTGGATCCTGCCCAGGTTCCACAACCGAGAGTGAACGAGGGGGCTAGGCCAGTTGTGGCTCCGACGCCTCCCATGGCGGCTGGAGTGTTAATGAGTAATCGGTTAACAGGTTTCTTGAGCGCAAATTCTCGAATAACTTCTTCGTTATTGCTGTGCATAGCAAGACTATGTCCTACTCCTCCGGCCTCTAAAAGTTGGAAACAACGTTCGCATCCTTCATGCCAGTCGGCAACTCTGTAAAATCCTAAAACAGTGGTGAGTTTTTCATAGGATAAAGGCCATTGTAACCCGACGCCGCTTAAAGGGGCAACCAGGCACCGAGTTCGTTCAGGGATATTGATTCCTGCAAGTTGGGCAATGAATTTTGGGTCTTTCCCAACCACCTTAGGATTAACGCCTCCATTTGATAGCATAACGACTTTGGAGACTTTTTTAACTTCTTCAGGATCGAGGAAGTGAGCACCAAATCGTTTAAGATGATTGGTAAGTTCGTCAGCGATGCACTCTTCGGCAACAATGGCTTGTTCGGAAGCACAGATCGTTCCATTGTCAAAGGTTTTCCCCATTATAATGTATTCGGCGGCTTTGGCGAGGTCAGCACTGCGTTCCACAAAAGCTGGGACGTTTCCAGGGCCGACTCCAAGGGCAGGTTTTCCGCTGCTGTAGGCGGCTTTTACTAAAGCACTTCCACCAGTAGCTAGGATCATGGCAACTTGTGGGTGTTTCATAAGCTCGTTGGTAGCACCCATAGAAACGTTCGTAATGCACCCGATAACACCTTCCGGGGCGCCGGCGGCGATAGCGGCTTGATACATAATTTTGGCGGCTTCATTCGTACAGCGTACGGCGCTTGGATGGGGAGAAAAGACGATTGCGTTACGGGCTTTAATGGCGATCATCGCTTTATAAATAACGGTTGAAGTGGGATTGGTCGTAGGGATAATCCCTGCGATAACGCCCACGGGTTCGGCGACTTCCCATAGTTTTTGTTGATGGTCTTCTCGGATGATTCCAACCGTTTTCATGGGTTTAATAAACTCAAAAAGGGTTCGAGATGCGAAGTAGTTTTTAAAGCATTTATCTTCGTAGTTTCCCATTCCGGTTTCTGATACAGCCATCATCGCCAATCGTGCTGCATTGGCTTCTCCAGCTTCACGCATTAGGTCTATAATGTGATCGACTTGTTCTTGGGTAAAGTCTCCGAGAACTTCTTGGGCTTTACGCGCAGCTCTTACTAAATTTCGGGCTTCTTGTAAGGAACATAAGTCTTGATCAAGTTCCATTACGAACGGCACCTCCTTATTGCTAGAATTTCAGGCCGTTTTCACAGACGTCGATGACTGCTCTCTCAAAGGCTTCACAGGCGGATTTACAGGCACTTTGCGAGCCAGTTAAAAGTCCACCACCAAAGTTGGTTTCAGTCGGTGGACCATAAAAGGCTTTCATAGTAACTTCCGCCGCTTTTAAAGCGGCGTCTAAGCCATACATGGCTTCTATCGGAGGTGCAATAAGATAGGACAGTGCTTGCCCCTCTTCGATTCCTGCCAGTTTTGACAGGTAAGTTCCGGTTCGCGAGACTGTATGTGGGAACCAAGCAGTTTTTCCGCCGTCACAGGTGTAGAAGAAACATTCGTTTTCAAGATGGTCAATACACGCATCAACTCCCGCTCGTACTTCAGCAGGGTTTGGACCAGCTAAGATTCCAATGATCTCTCCAGATAAGGGCCCTGAGGCTCTTGCTGCTCCACAATAGAAACTTTTAGCATAGACAACTTCGACTTCGGCTTTTTTAGTAGCTTCATCGAGAGCCACATAGGTTGAATCATCAATATCAGCTGTAATCATGCCTATGGAACGTTGATAGCCAGTGATGCCTAATTTCTCGGCAAGATCAGGGGCCACATTAGGGATTAATCTGACGGCTAATACTTTTGGCTTAATGGGCTCTATCATAATTACCCTCCCTATTAATGCCGGATGTTTTCCTTAGTTCCGACGAATTATTTCTCCACATTCTTTGTTTTCTGTTTATCTTCAATAACTGGTAATTTAGGTAGGATGGCTTCAAGTTCCGGATGGGGACGTGGGATGACGTGACAACTAATGAGTTCTCCAACTCGTTCTGCTGCAGCGGCTCCAGCATCAACTGAGGCTTTTACGGCCCCAACATCTCCACGGACCATGACTGTGACTAAGGCACCTCCTACTTTTACTCTCCCAATTAGGGTGACATTAGCTGCTTTGACCATAGCATCGGCCGCTTCGATGGCTCCTACGATTCCACGGGTTTCTACCATTCCGAGTGCTACGAGATCCTCTCTTATAGCCATGTATGTCTTTCTCCTTTCAACTCTCTTATTTCTTAATCCAATCGTACAAACTCTATTTTCGTAACGAGTTCACTTAGAATACTTCTTTTTTCTAACATGCCCGGCTTGTTAATAACCTTAACTGCTAACTTTGTCACAAGGTACTCAACCATCGACTAAACATTTGTTTAAGTCTCTAACGCTAGTTGCTTGACAACAAAAATAGCTTAGCATCTGGCCTTAAGGCCCATACACAGTTTTAGTTGCACAAATGCAACCAATCTTAGACAATTAAGGTTACTATCACTCCTTTCATATCTTTATCATTAATAATGCAAAAATTATGCCAAAGGAAAATAGGCTTTTACTCATTAAAATCTACGAAATATGCACGATTTTAAACAAGATCTATTTAAAAATAAGTCAAGCCTGACTTGAATAAGTCATTGTTAACAGGGCTAATAGACTGATTATTTTGTAATTAAGTCATACAATTCATTGATTATTCGACATCCGACTTATAAAAAAACTCGCCTTCCCTTAATAAAGGTAAGACAAGCATTATCAATAAACTGGAATTTCTCAGCAACCAGTTTTTAAATTATAGACGAGACCCGTAGTTTTGATTGACAAACGTGGATGAGTATTTTTCCAGTTTCCAGTTTGGTATTTTACAAGTTTTGCAAGCTTTAAAAAATAATTTATTTCTAAGACAACGAGCTGCCCGGCTATTTTTCGAATTGTAAGTCTGGAATGATTCATTACAATGAGTGATAATTTCCGCGCGATTCCCTCTAATTGTCATACTTTTAATGCCATGCAAGGTTCCGCTTTTTGAAGGCCATAATTTAAGTTTTTCTACAAACTTAAAAAAATCAACATTTTTCCGGTAGTAACGTTTTTTCATCGAATCAATTGCCATCTATCTCAACTCCGATATCTATAGTTACTGTGTCTAAATAATCTAAATTCCTAACCAAACGAAATTCTTACAAAACTTCGCATAGCATAGTAGCTACCCCGATTTGCAATGGATCATGAAGCAATCGATCAGCAAGCAATTCCTCCACCCCTAACTCCTGAACTCCTAATGGAATACCTGGTGCTGCAATCATAGTATCCTTCGAAATATACCTGAGCTCTATAACATTCTCCGCTGGGCATGCATCTACAAAGATCTGATGATTCGATAAGG